>CATXTS010000039.1 GCA_958402495.1 uncultured Clostridiaceae bacterium | reverse complement strand
AGACTTTCCTACGTTTGGTCTTCCTACAATTGCCACTACTTGCTTCATATTCCTTGTTCACCTCTTCCACTTCTTCCCTATTTTACCGCATTTTAGCATTTAAGTCAATTATCTTTCTGGATTTATACGTAATATTTCGGAATATTCTATTACTTTTTTATATTCCTATATTCTCTTGTTTTGGGCTTTAAGGGCTTATTTTCTGTTGTCCTACAAACCAAGAAATTCCCTTTCCATCTTGTTGACATTTTGGTAATAGTATAGTACAGTTAATTGGATAATAAAAACTTTTCTATGTAGTAGAAAGGAGGCCAAGATTATGGAACGGAGAATACGTTTCTTTCTCTTTGCCATTGTTTTAATACTTGTTATAAGTCAAGGTGCTATCCTTCTTCTTAAATTTTTCTATGATTGGTGTTATCACAAATATCAATCTAGAATTGAGAAAAATATTAGAAGTCGGTTCTGGCATAAAGTAGTAATGTTTCTTATAATGTCCCTCGTTTTGATAGGAATTACTAACTTGTGTCAAAAAGTATTTTTCTGGTTTATGACAATATAAAACGTTCTAAAGGTCTCTAACCTCTAGAACGTTTTTTCATGTGCAATCCAATAAATATACAAACACCAACTAAAGAAATGAATGCTGCTAATTTCATCCAAATAGTTCCCGTATATTGTACTTGTACATTTGCTTGCTCACAAATAGGTAGACTAATGCCTACAAATCCGTTTTCTGTTTCATAAATAGGTATATTTTCTTTTTTTCCTTCTATTTCCATTATAACGGTATAGCCTGGATAGTAAATATAGGGTAATTCCAATTTTGTTTGTGTTAACACATAAGAAACAAGAAAAGATAAATTGGTATTTTCTTTTTGCTGTTCTTCTATTTGTGCACTACCTTCTATTAAATGTACCTTCTGGTCTCTGGTTTCTATATAACTTCTATTCTCAAATGCTTTACTAGGTAAATATTCAAAACTAGCGCAACCAGCATGTACCCTACCGGTTTCTGCTGTAACTGGAACAGCTGGCCATAAAATACTTTCATCAAAAGGTTGCTCTCTATAGCGCAAATGCGTAAATAAAAAGACAGTTAAAAACAAACAAACACCTACTAAGATATAGAACTCTTTTTTTCCAAAATGGTAAATTAAAATACCAAAATTAATAGCAGCTACTACGGCTAAGAAAAAAGAAGAAAATTCTAATAATCTAAAAGAAAATTGCAACATTTTAAAAATTGCTGGTAAATGTTCAAAGGGAAATAGCTTTAAAGTCATTATCAAACAAACCAAACCGCTAATAAGCATAAATAAATACGTTTTATACCAACTTGCTTTTATCTTTTGGCTTTTTCGCATCTTTTGAATAGCCCATGGTGTTAGCAATAGTCCTATTAAAATCATAAATCCTATCTCATAAATCATACCACTATCGGCAGTAGTATAAAACAACTGTGGTATATCTAACTTATAGGCAATTAATACATCTGTTCTTTCCATCCTACCTGGTTTAAACACTTCATATTGCGTAGCTTGTTTAACTTCTAATAAAGGAATCCAAAAGAAACTGGTAATCATAATGGCTAATAATACATTAACAACAATTGGTTTTATAAGTTTCTTCTTCTTTATTTTCTGATAATGTAAAATAACATAGATACAGCAAAATATTGCTGTATAAAATGCTATAAGTGTGTGGGTTAATATCAAGCCAATTGTACCAATTGCTAACCAATAATCCTTCTTTTTATAGCGGTAGAGTATGCGATAAAGTCCTAAAAAGATAAGTGGTAAAAACAAAAAGGATACTAGTTCTGCTAACGCATAGCGTATATACATATCGGTTAATCGATATGGGGCTAATATGTAAAAAACGGATGCCAAGATAGCAATTAGATAGTGATGGCTAACTTCTTTTACAAAATGATACATGGCTATACCAGTTAGTATTGTAACCAATAGTATAAACCATTTTAGACAACTACTAAAAGATATTCCAAACCATTGTAATAATAATGGACCAAAGGCAGTTAAAGGACTATAGAACAAATTCCATGAATAGCCAAATCCATTACAAAATTGTGACATAATCACTGGAAAAGACTGTCCTTCTTGCATGGATTGTTTTGTTCCCATTAAACGACAAATATGTTGTATACCATCATCATAAGTCATATCTAAATGACTATTGGCAAGTGGCAAGCATACAAAGATGGAAACTAAGAGTATGATAATATAAGCAAAGGTTTTCTCTTTTTTCAAAAAAGCTACCATAGACTACTCCTTTTCTTTTTTCTTTTCTTGATAAATATATAGAATAAAAAGCAATGCACCTACTACCGAAAAAGCATAAGCCATTTTCATTAAAATAGTTCCTGTGTATTGCACGGTAATTTCTCCTTGCTGTACTTCTTGTGGTAATGTTACTGCTGTATATCCTTGCTCAGACTCTTCTACTTTTAAAAAATAGTTCTCCTCCCCTATTTTTAAGTTTGCTTGATAGCCTGGATAGAAAATATATGGAAATTCTATAACGGTACCTTCTTCTCCATTCTGAATAATAATATTGTCTTGTAATTGTACTTTATTTTCTTCTAAAATTTTTACCCTTCCACTTAAGACATAAGTTTTATCTTCTTTTTCTTTTAGATAGGTACTTTGTAAATATAATGCTTTACTTGGCAGATAATCTCTATTAACTTGCATATGCGATAATTGTGGTATTTTAATGATGTACTTTTCATATTCTGTATCCAGTGTACTAGGTTCTTTTGTTTTATATTTCATCATAACCGGAATTGTATAAGCTATCATAGCAACAATGCATATTGCAGCTACAATTGCTTTGGTCTTATCGGATTTTTCCCAACCATTCCATAGGATAACTAGATTAATACCACAGATAAAACTGATAAAGAAGTTAAAGAAACCTACCATACGCCATGGATATTGCAATTTACATAGTATATTGGGCATATAAATCCAAGGAAAAATATTTAAAGTTAATAACACACAGATAAAAGAGAATAACAAAAATAACATATAAAAGTCTTTATATGGTTTATTTACTTTTCGAATCGTAAATATAGTGGCTATTATGAAGATAAGCGTTGGTATTCCTATAATAAAAGTAACACCATTTTCTTCTTCTTTATCTACAAAGTATTGATAAAGTTCTATTGTGTTGTTTTGTGAGTAGATGGGGTTTGTCCTCATAAGCCCATCATCAAAAATAGTATAGTCTGCTGATTGCTTGGCTTCTAATAGTGGTAACCAAAAGAACATGGAAACCAGTAATATGAAAAATATATTTATACCTATCTTTTTTAAAATTTCTTTGTTTAACATTTTTTTTATATAAAATAAAACATAGATAGCGCCTAGCATAGCCACATAAAAAGTAGAAACTGTATGAGAAAGCATTAATCCTATAGCACCTATAGCTATGTAATAATGTTTTTTACCATCTTCTTGAAATAAATTATATAAACCTAAAAATACCAGTGGTACAAATACTAAGGCTGTGAATTCACCAATGGCATATCTCTTATATACATCCCCTAGTTTATAAGGGGCTATCATATAAAAAACAGCTCCAAAAAAGGCCATACTTTTCCTTTTAGTTACTTGATAAGTAAATTGGTACATAGTAATACCAGAAAAGATGATACATAATCCGCCAAACACTTTTAATGCCATTACATAAGTTGGTGTAATGAGTTTTATAAGAAGCGGTATATAGGTAACTAATGGAGGGTAAAATAGATTCATAGCATAACCTGCACCATTTACAACATTGGGAGCAATCAATGGTGGCATCTGTCCTATTTCTAATGTTTGTACAGTTTTTACCAAACGTATTAGATGTAAAGCTCCATCATGGGTATCACGAATTTGTATTTGAGATAGTGGAATACTTAGCAGTATACCGATTATAATAATTAAAACATAATGCATTTTTTTATCTTCTTTTATTTTAGCTAGAATAGATTGCATTGACTTTCTCCTTATTTTTTCTTTGGCTAGATTATATCATTTCCTATTTTAGTTTTAAAGAGATTTTTAAAAAAACTTTTAAGCAGAAAAAAAACAGCATTAAATGCTGCGTTTTCATCTTTTTTATGATTAATCTTCTTTTTTAGAAACTACTTCTTTTCCATTATAGTATCCGCAATTTGAACAAACTCTATGTTGCATTATCATTTCATGACAATGAGGACATGCTACTAGATTTTGTTTTTCTAATTTCCATGTTGATCTTTTTAATCCAGTTCTTGCTTTTGACCATCTTCTTTTTGGTTGTGCCATTCTTATTCCCTCCCTCACGATTATCTTTATGTGTAATATGTATTTTTACATAGTTTTCATATTTTTAGTACCTTAAAATTATACTAAGCTTTTTTAGTTTTGTCAATAGAAAAAAGCTTTTACTTCCATTTTTTTAGATTTTTTTATAATTCTATTGTTATTATGGTAAACTTATAGTATAATGAATGTCCAATACTGCAATAGCAGTAAATAATTTTATGTGGAGGTACTCATAATATGGCTTTAGTCTTTTCACGGTACGGAGGAACTTTTGCAGATGCTTTGGTAGAACTTTACAAAAAGCATCCTACTCTAAAAAAGGAAGTTCAACATTTGCAATTCGTTAAAGACGAAGCGCAGAACATTATTGCTGCGGAAGGAGAAGTTGGAAAAGTACATGTAAAATATCACGCATAATTTTAAGGCGGGCGCTTTTTTAGGCCCGCCTATTTTCTGACAATTTTATAGATAATATATGGCAATGCTCCCTGAAATTCATCAGGGAGCATTTTCTTACAGGCTTTTATGCATTGGAAGGAATTCCTCTTTCTTTGATATATTGACAAATAATTGGATTGTCTTCATTGAATTCTACCATAGGCACTTGGTCTTCGTCCAAAAGGCTTCCGGTTACTTTATATACCGCTTCACTGCCATAACGTCTGGCTAATTGTTCATTGGGGATTTCGATATCCAATTTAACAAAAAACGGTAATTTTGTACAATCCAAGTAAACCATACCAATTACCTTGTTAATATCTTGACGCTTAACCGCTATTATTTCCTTTATTTTATTACTATTCTTTTGTTGCTCTTCAAACTTCTTTTTAAGTTCTCTGACTTTACGTTCTTTTTCCATAGATGTTAAACATCTATGTTCTAAATACACATAATCAGAAACCTCCTCTCTATTTAATGAAGTTGAAAAACAAATAAGCCTAGATTTCCGCATAAAAATGCCTCCTTTTATTATTATGTAAATTATTATACTACATATTTTCTGTTTATACAAGATTATATCATGTTTTTTCTATTTTTCTTGTAAATTTAAGAAAAATAGAGTATAGTAGAAGACATAAATATAACTTTAGTAGTACAAGCAAAGGGGGAACATTTATGAAGAAACAAGGCATACGAAAACTAAAAGGCAGACCGATAGAACCAATTTCTTTTGAGGAATTCATGTTCGAACGCCCAGAATTGCAAGTATTTACAAATGCACGGGGTGAGATACTAAATATTATCTTTCCTAAAACGGCTTTACAAACATCTTATACCATTATTTTCGGCGAGGTAATGGAGCTCTATTACTGGTATAATGGAGGTATAGTTGTTTTCAGAGACGAAGAAGACCCCTAAGGTTTTACTTAGGGGTCTTCTTCTAAATCTTTTTGTAACTTTTTTTAATATTTGGCATATACTAATGAAGAATGAATCTATAAATTGGAGGATACGGTATGTGTGGAATTGTAGGATTTGCAAATTGCAATCAAGATTTAGAAAAGGAAACTTACCAAAATGTACTTTCTGAAATGGCTCATAAAATTGCTAGGCGTGGACCTGATGAAGAAGGATACTATCTTAGTAAACATGTTGCTTTTGGACACAAACGATTAATTGTCATTGACCCAGAAGGTGGTAAACAACCTATGATAAAAACAGATAGTCAAAATACGTATGCTATTACTTATAATGGTCAGTTATATAATACCAAAGAATTAAAACAAGAATTAATAGAACGTGGTTATACCTTTCATACACGTTCTGATACAGAAGTCTTACTAAAAGGATATATGTGTTGGGGGTATGAAGTTGTCGATAAAATCAATGGTATCTTTGCTTTTTCCATTTGGGATGAAAATAAACAAGAATTGTTTATGGCAAGAGACCACTTCGGTGTAAAACCTTTTTATTATACAATCAGAGATAATACCTTTATATTTGCTTCAGAAGTAAAATCTTTATTTGCTTTTCCGGGTGTAGAAGCCATCATTAATCAGGAAAGTTTAGGTGAATTATTTGGTCTTGGTCCTGCCCATACCTCTGGTAATGGCATTTTTAAAGACATACAAGAACTTCGTCCTGCTCATTTTGCTATTTTTAATAAAAATGGTTTACAAGTTCATCGTTATTGGCAATTAGAAAGCAAACCACATACAGATAATTTTGATACAACTTGTGATACTGTTCGTTCCTTGTTAGAAGACTCCATTAGAAGGCAGTTAGTTTCTGACGTACCTCTTTGTACCTTTCTATCTGGTGGCTTAGACTCTAGTATTATTACCTTATATGCTGCGAATTATTGTAAAGAAAATGGTTTACCTCCCTTATCTACTTATAGTGTTGATTATGTAGATAACGATAAAAACTTCCAGAAGACAGATTTTCAACCTAATTCAGATAATTACTATATTGATTTAATGACAAAAAAATTACACACTAAGCATAAAACCATCATCTTAGATACCCCTGAATTAGCTGATAGTCTAGAAGACGCTATGCTAGCACGTGATTATCCTGGTATGGCAGATGTAGACTCTTCTCTACTTCTTTTCTGCCAAAACGTAAAAAGAGAAGCAACGGTTTCTTTAACAGGAGAATGTGCTGATGAAATTTTTGGTGGCTATCCATGGTTTTTTAGAGAAGATGCTTTAAATAGTGGTACTTTTCCATGGTCTATCGCTATACAAGAAAGACAAAATCTTTTAAATCCTGCTATTTCCCAAAAAGTAAATCTAAAAGAATATATAGGTTACCGCTATAATGAAAGTTTAAAAGAAGTCACTATTCTAGATACGGATTCCGAAGAGACCGCTCAAAAAAGAAAGATATCTCATTTAACATTAAATTGGTTTATGCAAACATTATTAGACCGTTCTGACAAAATGGCTATGTATAATGGTTTTGAATTAAGAGTTCCTTTTTGCGACTACCGTTTAGCACAATATGTATGGAATATTCCTTGGGAAATAAAAGCATTAAATGGTAGAGAAAAAGGATTACTTCGTTATATTATGAAAGATATTCTACCTTCTGAAATTGTAGACAGAAAGAAGAGTCCTTATCCTAAAACATGGAATCCTACCTATCTTGCTAAAGTAAAAGGTATGTTAGAAAAAATTATGCAAGATAAAGAAGCGCCTATTAACCAATTGTTAAATAGAAACTATATTTTAGACATTTTAAAGACAGATGGGAAAGCTTTTACAAGACCATGGTTTGGCCAATTAATGACTGGTCCACAGCTTATGGCTTATCTTTGCCAGGTAAATATGTGGCTTGAGAGATATCAGCCTAAAATTGAATTATAAATCTTAAAAACTTGAGGTCGCAATTTGAGACCTCAAGTTTTTACACATAGAAATAAATTGTAAGTTGTATTTATTTCTTTAATATATATCTTGGTCCTTCTAACCCCATAATTCCATTTTTTATAAATCCATTTTTTATAAGTACTTTATTGGATTTATCATTATTAGGTTCCACCTCTGCTTCTATAGCAATAACTTCTGGCATTTTCATAATCCACTCGCAAAGTGCTTTTATAGCTTCTGTTGCATATCCATTACCTTGATACTCATCATTTACACCATATCCAATTTCAGGATAACCTTTATTAAATCCCTTAAAGCTGGCATATCCTACCTCTTTTTTATTTTCAATAAGACTTATTTTCCATGGTATGAACCAAATAAACTCATCCTTATGTTGTCTACAATTATCAAGCATTTCCTGATAAGCAATACTTAACTCTGGAAAAATATTTTTATAACGCGTAATTAAATTTAATAACTCCTCTTCTGTTATTGGAGTAATTATTAATCGCTCCGTTTTTATTTCTATCATTTCTATTCTCCTGCAACTTACTATCTATTGGTTAGATACTAACATGATTCTTTCTTATATTTTCTATTAACTATGTCTATTGGTTGTTTACAATTTGTTCAAATCTTTTTACATATTCCATATCCTCCATTTTACTAATTGCAAAACATTTCTTTCCTAAATCTTTTAGTGATGCTCCACAATGGTATAATTCTTTATTGTCAATGACAATAAACCTATCATGAAATCTATTTGTCCTTGCTACTTTTAACACAGGATATTGTTTGTTAAATTTGTTAACATCTAATTTACTTAAATCACAATTTTGTGAAGTTAATATTACTACTTCTACATTTCTATTTTTCTTTGCTAATATTTTTAAAATACTTTCGTCTATATAATTATCTATTATTAATATTTTTGCTTTAGCACTTTTTATTATATCAATTATTAGACTATAGGCATCATATATTTGCCCATCAAAGAATATTTTTTGTTTAAATTCACTTTCTTGTTTATTTTGTAGTTCATCAAACACCCTGTCAAACTTTTTATCATGTTCTAACAATTTGCCCTTTATAGTATTTATCTCTTGAAATACTTGTCCATTTAATGCTATAAAATTTCGCATTTCTACAAATGCATTAATAATATTTATGCTGACTTGAATTGCTATTTCATTCTTTAAAATCCCTGAAAGCATTGCTATACCTTGCTCTGTAAATACGTATGGCAAATATTTTCTAGTTACTTTTGATTTATTATTAGTTTGATAATTTAAGGTTGCAAATTGCAACCTTAAATTATCAAATTCTTCCTTTGTTAACTGAAAACAGAAACTTTCTGGAAATCGTTCTTGATTTCTCCTTACAGCAAGATTAATATATTTAGTCTCATAATGATATAACATAGCTACATCACTATCTAACATTACTTGTTTTCCCTTAATATTATAAATTAAATTTTTAATATTTTCTGCTTCGTATTTTTCTATATTTAATTCTTTATTTATTGATACGATACTATTATTTTCTTTTTCCATAATATCACATCCTTATTTTAAACTAATTATAGTTTAAAACATTTGTTCTAGATTGTCAACTACATTATATAATTCGTCCTATATTTTATTGTTTTTTACTATTATTTTAAAAATAGGTAATTACACTTTCAAAAAATGCTTACTTTTCAATGTCTTCCACTCGTACCGTTTTCTAACACTCTAGGACTGGTCAACAATTAATGACTTATCTTTATCAGGTAAATATGTGGCTTGAGAAGTATCAGCCTAAAATTGAATTATAAATCTTCAAAACTTGAGGTTGCAAATTGGCACCTCAAGTTTTGAACGTCGTATCTTCGATATTTTTAATTTTCAAAATACCTTCTCGTCTACAGTTAGTTTCGATTGTTCCTTTTACAATATAGGATTTTTAAATATCCACAATATTTAAATTAATACCAGTAAGCTAATTTTAAAAATGAATTTATTAACTTAGCTTGCTCTTCTAATTCTTCTATATTTGATATTTTATACTCTCTTCCATTTATATTTCTTGAACTTAAAGTCCATAGAAATGCTTTTAACCTCGGAAATCTTTCAATATTTTTTCTAATAAAATAAATCAAATCACATAATTTTTTATATAATTCACTTTGTTTTATTTCTTCTTCCTTATATTTATCTATATTTGTTATTAACTCAAGTGGCTTTGAAACTTTTAACCTATAATTATCACCATCAAATGAATTTAAAAAATTTTCATAACTTTCACAAAATACTCTATACACCATATTTCTCCTTAAATATTTCTAATTTCTTCTCGAATTCTTTCTTCTTACTTTCAAATAAATCATTTCTATTTAAAATTTCTTCAATGATATTATTTAAAATTATTCTATCACATTTTGGCATAATTTGGTTTATGTCTTCAATATCTTTTTCTGCAAGTCTTATTATTTTACTTATTACAATATCTTCTTTTGATAGAATATAAACATTTATATAACTAAATTCTTCTAGTTTTATCGCTCTTTCTTTATAAGTGGGGGATAATATAGTGCTTTGATATTCCAACATATCATAATCTCTTAATAATACGAATGCTTTTCCATATTTTGCTGGATAACCCAAATCAACAAAATCTATATCTAAAGTTGCTCTAGTAGTATATTTCCCTAATATACAGGCTCCTCCTCCAATGATGTAAATATCAAATGGTTCTAGTTTAAACAGTTTCGTTACTTCTTCCATTTCATGGAGTACTTCTATTAAATTATCTCTAATCATAGTTATCTCCTACTTTCTATAAATAGTTTATACTATTTTTTATTATTTATCAATTAATTCGGAAAAATTCATTGGATTATTACGTTTATTTTTTGATTTTTTAGTAAGTATCCCATTTTGTCTTTCTGTTGCCTTATAGCAATTTTGTTAAAATCGTGATTTAGTATTTCTCAACAATCTTTACAACTTCTAGCAAACTTGATATGTATGTTTTTTGATATCTAATGTCTATCTCCTCGACTTATGGCTTATCTTTGCTAAGTGAATATATGGCTTGAAAAATATCGACCTAAAATTGAAATTTAAAGTCTAAGAGAACATCTAATAAATAGTTGCCCCCTTTATGAAATAGAAACCTTAAAGATTAGTCAATGTTTTCCTTTAATTTAAAACCATATTTTCAGGAAATATATCTAATCTATGAAAAGAATTCTTCTTCCCTTTCTTTAAAAAAGTTATAAAAGTATTTCACATTCTCTAATTGACTCCACTTTTGTACTTGGTAAGTCTTTGTATCTAAATTATAGATTTTAGCTTCTAACATAGCTAACATAAAAGGCGAATGTGTTGCAATAATCAATTGCACACCCAAATACCTAGCTAATTGATTTAGTTCTTTTGCTAATTCTACTTGATTTTGAGGAGAAAGAGAAACTTCTGGTTCATCTAATAAATATAAATTATCTGGCTGTATATTATCCGATAAAATCTGCAAAGTCGTTTCCCCATTAGAATATTTATCTTGTGCAAAGCGAAACCTTTGTAATTGTATTTGTCCTTTCTCCGTCTTAACTAACTCTTTTGCCTTTTTAACATCCATATGATTTCTAATGTGATTACACACAAAACTCTCTTCTAGAACTGCATTTTGCTCTATCTTCCTAATCTCATATAAGATTTCTTCACTTTTTATATAACGGCTGTTTTGAGGAATAGTTCGTATTTGTCTACCATATTCATCTTCACCTAAAGAATACTTACAAAGAGATGCAAACTGTTCAAAATAAGGCTGCTCTCCCTCTAACGCAGGTCCATTTCTCTCTTTTCCTTTTAACTGTAATTTATGTGCTATTAAATTTAATATTGTAGACTTTCCACAACCATTATTTCCATATAACACGGTAATCGGTGCAAATACAAAAACATCTGGTTCTTTCTTTTTTAAAATATTAAAAGGATATATATTTTCATTAGCGTTTCTAATCTCACTTAGCTGAAAAGTTTTCAAATATAACATATAAATCCTCCTTTTATACTTTTCTTATTATCTATCTATTACATATCTCTAATACCTTTTTTACTGTATTAGCTGTTCTTATTGTTATTTTATCCCTTATATTGGTACTTGCTGTCTTTGACCACCAATTTGTTTTTCTATAATCTTTCAAAGTATATGACCAAAAAATAGTATTTTTATATTCTTCTATTTTTTCATATACATTGGGAAGACCTATAGTGTTAAAGACCTCCTCATAAGTAGTCGGAGGAATAAGAAATATTATATTATCATATATTTCTTTGTCATCTTTTCCCCACCATTCTGGATGATGATTTAACAATTCTTCTAATTCTTGTGATGTCATTATATAAATAGGTATCTCTAAATTAAATTTGTTTTTTATGACTAACTGTATATGATTTCTTATACTATCTTTATCCTTTATACTACTTGTAAAAATAACATTGCCACTATTCAGATAAGTTACAACATTTTCATATCCAACTTGTTCCAATTCCTTTTTTAATTCAGACATGGCTATTTTATTTTTACCACTTATATTGATTCCCCTTAATAAAGATATGTATTTCATCATTTTTTCCTCTCTATCATTTGCATTTTATTTATCTTTTTTCTTATGAGCTGTTATCACTGTATAACTATAGGAATTTATAGTTATTCTGATATTATCTATTTCACAATACCAGTTCTTACCTTGCTTATAAATGTTACTATTTTCATCTAATATTTTTTTCCTACAATACTCCATTACATCAGTGGTTTCTAATTCTAGATTTCTTTTAATTCTATCCATACCCATTTGTGTAGTATGCATTTTATTTATATTAGCTAATAGAATTTCTTTATGAGTCATCTAGAAATTTCCTCCTTCGTTTTTTGATTTCTGGTTATAATGCTTCCCACAACTCTTACAAGTTATTTCAAATTCATACTGTTTTACATGTTTATCTAGCATGGTGATAAGTGGAGATGCATCGTCTGGGCAGCAATATCTATTTTTTATAGTAATTAGTTCTTTTTCACAATGACAACCTATCTGAGTATCTTCAAAATCAATAACTACACTTCCCTTATTTCCACAATTACATTCATAGTCCAGTTTTAATTCATCATAAGTTGCATAGCATAAATATCCTATATTCTTATTACACTCAGTGCAATACATCCAGCCACCATAGTTTGTCGCTAATCTTGTATTTTTTAATTCTTTATTTTTTACAATTCTTCCCATTTTAATCTCCTTACAGAATACTTTTTTTATTAATCCTTTAATGCTTTTAAATCTTCTCTTTCGTATCGATTATGCCCTTTTATACTTTTCTTATATTTCCAACACGTAATAGCTTGTTCTAAATTTTTATCTTTATTATCCTTAAAAAAATCTCTAATATAAGTGTTATATTCAAATTGCTTATCAATAGTAGTAGTTGTTTTTCTTTCCTTTTTATCTTTTAATATTTGATAATAGGCTACTATAGATTCTTGATA
Organism: uncultured Clostridiaceae bacterium; assembly: GCA_958402495.1. GTDB lineage: Bacteria > Bacillota > Clostridia > TANB77 > CAG-508 > UMGS1663. The sequence goes on along the minus strand of CATXTS010000039.1, from coordinate 1,483 downwards.
GGTCTTTCCAGAATTATTTTTCAACCATTTTTGAAACAATACATTAAAAGAGAAACTGTTTCCTATTTGTTTTTGATAAAATGCTCTGTGTTTTTCAGAACATACAAAATTAGTTTCTATTTTTGTACTTAATGTTATAACATCAGGAATATTCGTTTTAGTGTTATTATGTGTTTTAAATATGACTTTTCCTGTCTCTAAAAACTCTGCTATTCTTTCTATTAATTCTGTTTTTCCACCAGTTGCTTGTAAATTATTTTTTCTACAAAAATCTACAAGTTCTTCTTTTAGATAATAGTACTCTCTAAAAGTCTGACTATCTAAACTTGTATCTAAATTTGGTCTTTCCTGCATAATATAACCTACCTTTCAATGACAATTTTATCTCCTGTAATTGTCATTTGACCTTTGGTTTCCTTCTTAATCTTAGTTCTATATTTTTTGCTGTGCTATTTCTTGAAATAACTTAACCGCTAGTTTACTTTTCTCCTTTACGGTTTTGGTTTATTATTTCTTTGTTTTGTAATTGCATCATGACAGTCTCTATATCTTCTAAATCTAACAAATTCATAGCAAGATAAAAAAATGTTTTCTCTCTACCATTATTGTAATACTCTAAAAGTAATTTTAAATAGTCTGCCTTCTTCTTCAAAATGGTATGATACTTTTCTATTCCTATTTTTCTAACCAATTCTATATCTTCGTTTCTATGTTGATGAGTTATAAAAGTATCATAGTCATCTATATGGCTATATCTTTCACAAGGAAAATGTTGACAAGTATAACAATATTGAAAATTTCCTTCTTTTTAATTATCATTTTACTATCATTATAATATAAAAAATATAGAATACGCAATCATTCATTGAAAATTTAAATTATGGATTTATATTTATTTTAGTTGACTTTGATATAAAAAATCATAAATAGAATACGCTAGTATTTAAATTATAAAAATTTCTAGCTATTTTGATATAGTAAAAGCAAATGATTATCCATTAACCATTTGCTTTTCTTATTAAATTGTATTTTTGCTTTTCCATTACTTTTTCATATTTCCACATAGAATACCTGTATATGCTTCTATTTTTTCTCTTCTTTTTCCTGAAAAAATTTTAACCTTTCTTCTAAGGCTGCTATGCCATCTAGTCTTTTTTTATTAAATTTTTTATTCATAATGCTATTCGGTACATAACGATAATAATATAAAATTTCTGATGACATAACTACTTTTTTACAGTTATAATACAATTTATAAGTAGTATATTCATCTTCATGTAATTTCCCATATGGAAAATTAGTTGTTTTATACAGTTCTGTTTTATACATCTTGTTCCAAGTAACTGTAGATTGCACATATAGTTTCTTATTATATATATTTTCTATCATTTGCTTACCTGTATATATTTGTTCTGTTTTATTTTCTTCTTTCTCTTTTAAATACTCCTTTTTGAAGTCTTGAACTCTTTTAAAGTTTGATATT
>CATXTS010000038.1 GCA_958402495.1 uncultured Clostridiaceae bacterium | reverse complement strand
TACATTTGGACAATTTGCAAATAAGTTTTCTGGTATAGTCGTTATTGCATGACAATACGAAAATGTATTACTAAAAGAAGTTACATTAGGGCAATTTGCAAATAAATTCTCTGGTATAGCACTTAACTCTGAGCAAGAAGCAAAACTATAACTAAAATCTGTCATGTTAATAAAACTATTTTTACTTGGTTGTGCTATTTTTTTCAAAGAAGAACAATATGCTAAGTTAATATTTTCTAGTCCTGTAGTTCCCCATTGTAGCACCTCTAATAAATTATCTTCGCTATCCATAAACTCTAATCGTTTCCATGTTCCCGTAATCGTAATTATATATTCTTTATTACTTTGTGTATATGTATGCCTTAGTCTTGGTAGAGCAAGTGCTAGTTGTAAGTTTCCAATTGGCGCAATAGAAGCTAACTGTATTTGTTTATTTTTTCTATTAGCCATAATAATTTCGATATCATCGTAATTTTGAACCGTTCCATCTCCCCAATCTATTACTGTATCAGTAGAATAATCTTCTTCTGAGATGATAAATTCCATGATGCTTGTATCTCCCGTATTAATTCGTAGTTTTAAAGATTGTAATTCTGGTTTTGTCGTATCATCTGGCAAATTACTTGCTCCTCCATTACCATCTAATTCTCCATTTAAATATTCTGTTAGATTGGCTAACTCTTTATTTTCTTGTCCTTCTGCTAGTTGTGTATTTTGTTTAGCCTCTTTAGACCTCGTAATCAATCCATTTTCACCCACCAACATGCTAATAGAAATACCTGCTAAAATGATTAAGATAATGATGGTAATAACTAAAGCAATGAGTGTAATACCTTTTTGAGTTTCTAATTTTTTCATTTGTTCTCCCCCTTACTATTTTTTCTTTATTATATTTTACCGAAGTGTTATTGTCAAATTTCTTATGTAAAAATTACAATATATTGTTTCATTTCTTTTAAATTAATGAAATGTTAAAAGTCAAAGACATTCCAGAATTAGAATGCCTTTCTTTTTTATTTATATACTAAGATGGAATTGGATATCTCCAATATTCTGGTATACTATTATAATTATTTAAGCCTGTGGAATCGGTATAACAACTATTTCCATTTGGCACTCCTTGATAGCCATTTTCCTCTCCATTAGGAACTCTTTCCCATAAAGAAATAGGGTCTCCAGTTAATTCATAACAATTTGCAAAGGTAATTTCAAAAGATTCTACTTTTAAACAGTTGGCAAATAAGTTTTTAGGTATACTTGTTAAACTTGAACAAAAGTTGAAAGTACCACTAAAATCAATTACATTTGGACAATTTGCAAATAAGTTTTCTGGTATAGTCGTTATTGCATGACAAAACGAAAAGGTATCCCTAAAAGATGTTACATTAGGACAATTTGCAAATAAATTCTCTGGTATAGCACTTAACTCTAAACAAGAATTAAAACTAGATGTAAAATCCATCACATGGATAAAACTATTTCTACTTGGTTGTGCTATTTTCGTTAAATTTTCACTATTGCCTAATGATATACTCTCTAATCCTGTAGTTCCCCATTGTACCACTTCTAATAATTTCTCTTTACTACCTAATTCTAGGAATTTCCATGTTCCTGTAATGGTAATGGTATATTGCTGATTCTTCTGCGCATAAGTATGGTCTATCGTAGATAAGCCACTTGCTACTTTTAATTCTTGTATTGGTACTAACGATGCTAATTGCACATTTGGATTCTTTTTTTTAGCTACCGATACGATATCATTATAATCTTGAACTGTCCCATCTCCCCAATCGATTACTGTATCTGTTGAGTAGCATTCCGATGACAATCCTAATTTAAAAATTCCATCTTCTCCTGTATTAATTCGCAATTTTAAAGATTGTAATTCTGGGTTTGTTGTATCATCTGGCAAGTTACTTGCTCCTCCATTACCTTCTATTTCTCCATTTAAATATTCTGTCAAATTAGCCAACTCTTTATTTTCTTGTCCTTCTGCTAGTTGTGTATTTTGTTTAGCCTCTTTAGACCTCGTAATCAATCCATTTTCACCCACCAACATGCTAATAGAAATACCTGCTAAAATGATTAAAATAATAATCGTAATAACTAAAGCAATAAGTGTAATACCTTTTTGAGTTTCTAATTTTTTCATTTGTTTTCCCCCTAACTATTTTTTTCTTTATTATATTTCGACAAAATATCCTCGTCAATCTTCCTTTATGGGAAAAAGAACAACTAAAAGTTGTTCTCTCTCATCTATGCTCTTGGGTGAGCCTTTTTATATACATTTTTTAAACCTTCATCTTGAAATTGCATATACACTTGTGTAGAAGAAATATCAGAATGACCAAGCATTGTTTGGATAGCTTTTAAATCTGCTCCATTTTGTAATAAATGGGTTGCAAAAGAATGTCTTAAAACATGTGGTGTAATATCCTTTGTAATATGAGCTTGCTCCTTATAATATTTTACGATTTTCCAGAAACCTTGTCTGGTTAATCTTTGACCATTAATATTTACAAATAAAGCAGTAACACTTTCATCTCTAATTAAAACAGGTCTTGCTTCTTCTATATACTCTTTTAATGCCTTTAAAGATAGGGAACCCAATGGAATACTTCTTTGTTTACCACCATTATGGCACACAACATAACCTTCTTCTATATTAACATCTTCTATATCTAAAGAAATAATTTCTGTTACTCTCATACCAGTTGCATAAGCAAATTCTAACATAGCTTTATCTCTTGTACCTTTTAAATCAACGTCTTTTGGTTGTTCTAATAGCAATTCTACCTCTTTAGAAGTTAACACACTTGGTGCTTTTTTTTCTATTTTAGGTGATTGAATACTACCAGTTGGGTCTTTTTTTACTTTTTTATTCTTTACTAGAAATTGATAGAATGATCTAATAGAAGCTAAATTTCTAGATATTGTAGAAGGTTTCTTTCCAACATCTTGCAAATGTTCTAAATACTCCTTAACATCCTCTTCTTCCATTTTTACATAATTTAATTTACTAGCCTCTAAATATTTATTAAAGTATACAATATCTCTTCTATAAGATTGTAAAGTATTATCTGATACTTTCTTATCATTTTGAAGAAATTCTAAAAAAAGTTTAATTTGTTTTTCCATTTTAGCTCCCCTATTCTCTTATTGATTTGTTTTTTTATGTCAATTTTTGTAGAATTTACATAAACTATATATGTTATATCAAATTAGTTTTGAAATGTAAAGACATTTTACAAAATTCAACAAAATTTTTTATGCACCTTTTTAGAAAAATTGGATACATAACATACATAAGTTGCTGGAAATATATACCTCTATAAAAGAAGAAGCCACCAAACAAATTGCCATAATCAAAGAAAAAATGGTATGTCTACATATTTCCATTTTCATATTTTCTTTACGCTTATCTTTCATAATCGACTGATATAATTTAATACCACTAACTGCTAAAGCAAGTACACAGGGAATTACCAAAATATTTTGAAATAGTAACGTAATACCACTAAACAAAATACCTTTTCCTAAACCCAAAGTGGCTAAAATAGCAGAAATACTATATCCTAAGCAAAAGCCCTTTATTCCCACTAAAATATATACAACTGGTATACCAATTACCGTTGACCCCATAAACCAAATTAGCAAAGCCAAAATAATATTATTCACTATAGAATTCTTTAATAACACACCACTATCAATTTGATAATCTGTCTTTAAACAATCAATAAAAGTTTGAATATACTCTGCAATTTGTTTGCCCTCTTGTTCTGTCATATGATTAATAAACAAGACGCCTAAAATAACACCTATCAAAAACAAAATAGCCACAATCGCATACTCTTTTTTATTATGACTCACATGTTCTTTAATTGGATTAAAAAAGTTAAAATTACTTCTCTTCTCTTGTTTTCTAATCATTTTTCTTCTTCCTCTCGTCTTCAATTTCTTTCTACATAATGTCTATTCCATAACTTCCTTTTTTAGAACTAAACTAGTAGGGACGGGGTGTTTTTGTTTAAAACAAAAACACCCCGTCCCTACTAGTTTACTTAGTTTACTTATTTTACTTTTTCTATTTTACTTTTCCATAAACACCGCCGCCGCCAGCTTGTATTTGCATATCTCCTTTTCTAGCTCTTACAATTAATTCTGCTATCTTTCTACCAACTACACCTTCTATATCATCTTCTGATAAATTATGCAATACAGACATTTCTGTCCCAAATGTTGTTAGTAATTTATCCATTACTTTGGCACCTACCCCTGGAATAAAACCGAGTGGTACTTGATAAATATAAGGTGGTCTTGTTTGTGGACTTTTACTTTTTGGCTTATCCTTAATTAATTCTATACGGTCAAACACGCCAAATGTTACATTTTTACTGCCACATTTTGGACAAATGGTTACTGGTTCTTTGGTTTCAATGGTAGATTCACAATCATCGCAATAGGTTCTATGATATTTCCCTAATTTAGGGTCTAATCCATAATTGGCTAATACTTTTCTACCATCTTCTCCTTTTAGGGCTTTGACTATTTCTTTAAAAGAGACATCTTGTACTAACATTTTGTTATATTCTCTAGCAATCTTAGGAAGAGAATGGGCATCTGAATTAGTTAAGAATGTTCTACTTTCTAATTCAGATATTCCATCTGCTAAATAGGTATCAGAGCTTAACCCTAATTCTATCGCAAATATTTTCTCAAATTTTTCTTTGAATATATTTTCTAAACGGTCTGTACAATTTCCATAATAACTTTTATGTGGTGTAAATACATGGGCTGGTATTAAAATCCCATGATATTTTTCTACAATATCCATTAGTTCATATCCAGATAAATCTGACCTTTGCGTACTTAAAGTTATATTTTTAATATGCTGACTCATTTGGCTAGAAAAGCCTTTGATATCTTTTAAATGTGGGAAGAAACAAATATTGTGGGCAGCACCTTTTCCTCCCTTTCTTCCTTCTTCTGAAGTTTCTACTTCACTTCCTAATAAAATACAGACTTTATTTTTATAAATAATACCACCATCTTCTATTTCATACGCTTCTCCTGTTTTTAAAAAGTTTTCTATATCTTCTATTACATAAGGAGAGGCACAGTCAATAATGCCTACCACTTGGATTCCTTTTCTGTCACAACATTCTTTAGCAATATTAGCAAAATTCAAAGATTTTGCTGCGGTTATTTTTACTGGCTTTCCATTTTCTGTTCTTCCAATATGTACATGTAAATCTGCAAATATTTCATTCATTTTCTTTTCCATCCTTTTTCTTGTTATAGACTATTTTTAGAAAAGGAAACCTATTTTAGGTTTCCTTTCTGCTTTTTTCTTTTCTAACCTATTTCTTGTTCTTCTTGCTTTTTCTTTTTCTTTGCTTCTATATCTTCTACTGTTCCTTCTTTTTTTAATTTTTCTACTTGCTTTTCTCTTCTTTTATCCTCTATGGTTTCTTTTTGAATAATAGGACTCTTTTCATCACCTACAAATATCTTTTCTATTTCTTCTGGTTTTACTGTAAATGGTTCTTCTTGTTTCTGTTCTTCTTGTTTTTTCTCATAATGTTCTACAAAACTAATAATACTCGTAGATAATCCAGCAAGCTGTCTTGTTGCTTGTATGATATCTTTTTTATCGATTGGTGCTTCATTGGCTACTTTTTGAAAACGTTCTATGGCACTGATAACTCCCATTATACATACACCTCCTGCAATTTAGCAATAAATGCCTTGAAAGTAGCTAAGTATCGATTTTCTTTACCTTTTAAGTTTCTATATTCTAGTAATACTAGAGCATCTTCTGGCGAGAACCCCATTCTTTCTGGTCTATCTAATAGCATACCTCCATATTGGTCTACTAATTCTAATATATCACTTTCTTTTTCTCTTGGCGTGCTTCCACTATAGCGATTGACTTCTTCACAGATTTTACAAAACCTTTTAGAAAAGCCTAATGTTTCTAAATATTGTGCTCCTTTTTTTGCATAAGTCCTAATTTCTTCTAAATCTGTAAAGGTATCTTTTTTCTTGCAATTACACAATAAGCATGCAGTTAAAACTAGATTCTCATCTACTTCTAACTTCATAATTTCTATAAACATTTTGGCTAAAGATGCTTTCACAATGACGGATTTATCATAAAAAATATTCGTCTTTTTTTGTAAATAATACATAATTTCTAATTTTCTAATCCAATCGTTTTCAGATAGGATGTAATCTGCAAAAGTTTCTTCCATACGCCCCTCCTATATGGAACCTTTTTTCTCATTATATGCTAAAACCAACACCTTTTCAATATTGTCACCAAAATGTTATATCTTTGTAATCTTTTTGTAATAAGAAAAAAAGAATAAGTTTATTTTTCCTTATTTTTCCTTATTTTTTATATTTTTATTTTCTGAAGGGTTTCTTCTAATTGTTCTAATGTACCATTATTTTGAATTTGTATATCTGTCATTTCTTCAAAGAATTGGTTGTCTGCTTGTGCATTTAAACGTTTCATGGCCATTTCTTTCGTAATACCATCTCTTTGACAAATTCTTTGAATTTGTTCATCTGTTTCTGATACAATAGCAATCACCATATCGCAAATACTATCTAATCCACTTTCATATAATAAAGGAGCATCAATTAAAATCATTTCTTTATGATTTACATTGTTAATACGTGCTTTAATTTCTTGGACAATATAATCAAAAGTACATTGATTTAATTGTTCTCTTTTTTTATCATCTTCATATATCATATCTGCCAATTTTTTTCTATTTAAAGCACCATTTTTATAGACAATTTCTTTTCCGAAACTATCTACTATAGAATTCAAGTATAGTGTTCCCTTTTTAGATAACTTTTTAGCAACTTCGTCTGCATCAATAATTTCTGCATCATATCGCTTTTGTAAAATTTTACAAGCTTCTGTCTTTCCAGCACCAGAGCTTCCTGTTATACCTACAATTTTCATATTTTTTATTCCTTTCTTTGCTTCTTTTTTATTCTATACGATAATTAACTTATTGGTATAATCTAAATTGGACCAGGAATCATATGCATAGCCTAATGTATATACATTGGTTGCAAAAATATCTGTTTCTAACATTTCTTTTAATACTTTGTTGGTGTTTTCATCTGTAAATTTTTTAACAGAGGTAACTATCTGTACTTTTGGATTAATATGACATATATCAGATAGCATCTCTCTTCCTTTTTCATTAAAGCCTAGAACACGCACATAGGGATTTGTTTTTTTAGCATTTGCCATATCTTTTTTAGTAATGCCTAATAAACTATATAGCAAAATTCTTTGTATTCTAGTTTGTGTATATCTTTTTGACTTAATAATATTGATTAGGTCTTTCACATTATTACAGGAATTGGCTGCATTTTTAATACTATTTTCTAACCCTTCTGATACATCTGGTAAATCTGCAATTTCTTGCAAACTCATTTTTCTTAAATTATATAAAATTTCTTTTTCATATTGTGTAACCGATACCACGTAATTTCCTTTTCGGATTTCTTCTTTTAATAATCGATAGGCATTGGAAGGCATTGCTTTTTTAACTTCTTCATATTGTTCTTTTTCCACCCATTTTCTTATAGCACTGCTACTAGCAAAGTCATCTATTATTTGTTCGTCATGATAACCTACTTTTTGTCTTTGTATGCCCAAAGGCTTCATAGGACTCCTTAGCCTTCTTAAAGCTTTTAAATATTCAATGGCTAAAATATTATTAGAGCCAGATAAGATGTTGGCATATCGTTTAATGTCATTTAAATACATCATTAAGGCATTTTCTCTTGCTTTTGGATAGGAGATACCTTTTCCTAACTCATGGTTTAAAACAGCAATATATTCTTTTGGCTCTTCGTATAACACATGGGCAATATTATTTAAAGCAGCAAAGTCTTGTGTCTCTGTACCAAAAGAAAGCGTGTCTACAATTTTTAAACTATCTAATATCTTAATAGCACCTTGTGCAAAGTTCTCTGCACTAGAAATGCTATAAATAGTTGGTATTTCAATAACAATATCTGTTCCATTTAGCAAAGCCATTTGTGCTTTAGTCCATTTATTCACAAGAGAAGTTTCCCCTCTTTGGGTAAAGTTACCAGTCATGACACAAACGACATATTGTGCACCTGTCTTTTTTTTACTTTCCTGTATATGATAAAAATGACCATTATGAAATGGATTATATTCGCATACAATTCCTAAAACAGTCGCCATGACTTTTCCCCTTCCTCTTGTATATTTTTTCCTCTATTGCTATAATAGCATAAAAAGCAAAATATTACAAATGGAAGGACAATATTTATGGAAGAAGTTACAATTTATACAGATGGTGCTTGTTCACGGAAATCCTGGACCTGGTGGTTGGGGTGCTATTTTAATGCATGGAGAGCATAAAAAAGAAATTTCTGGTGGTCAAAAAGAAACCACGAATAATATTATGGAGTTAACAGCCGTTATTCAAGCTTTACGTTTATTAAAATATCCTTGTCATGTGCAAGTTTATAGTGATAGTGCTTATGTGGTCAATGCTTTTTTACAAGGTTGGATTTATAATTGGATGAAAAAAGGATGGAAAACGGCTGATGGTAGCCCTGTTAAGAATCAAGAATTATGGAAAGAGTTGTATGATTTTACTACGAAACATACGATTAACTTTCATAAAGTCAAGGGCCATAGTGATAATGCCTATAACAATCGTTGTGATGAATTGGCTAGAAACGCTATTTTAAGTTTATAAATAGAAAAAAGCGATAGAGATATTTCTATCGTTTTTCTTATCTTATTTAACATTCTATTTTAATTGTCGTTAAAGGTAACTTAAAGTTAAAATAAATGAAAAAGGAAGCTATTGCAACACAGCCTCCTTCTTTTGGTTAGTAGTGAAATACACCTACTAACATAACAGCTATTCCGATTACTGTCGCTATAAAAACGACCTTTCCTGGCGTCATCCATTTTGGCAACCGCTTATCCAACCATTTATCAATCTGTTCTTCAAAGCGTACGGTTACTAAAATATATAACACTATTAATGTTATTATTAGCACTACTGTTCCCCCAATTTCGAGTAACATACTTATGCCCCCTCTTTTGTATTTTTAGAACCTACTGATTATAGCATCTTCTGGTTATATTGTAAATCCATTTTAGAGATTTATCTTGTTATTTTCCTTTAGCCATGTAATTGTATCCTTTAACGTTTCTTCCATAGGTCTTACCTGATAACCAAGCTCTTTTATTGCCTTATCATTACTAAAATTACTATTAGTACCTAATGTATAAACGGCATAAGAAGTAAATAGCGGCTTTTCCTTTCTTATCTTAGAATATAGCTCTGATAACACACCTGTTATGTAAGCAAACCATCTAGCTATTTTAAACTTTGGTGCTGGTACCTTTGTAATTTCTTCTATCATTTTCATTAGATTTCTTACACTTACTTGATGCCCTGCTAAAATATAACATTCACCAGATTTTCCCTTTTGTGCGGCTAGCATAATGCCTTGCGCCACATCTCTAACATCTACAAAATTATAACCGCCTTCTAAATAGGCACCAATTTTTTTATTGGCACAATCCATTACCAATTGTCCTAAATTAGAAGGTATATACTCATATGGACCAATGACACCGGAAGGATGTACAATGACTAATTCTATTTTTCCTTGGTAATTTTCTAACAAATATTTTGTAGCAGCCGCTTTTGTTTTCGCATAACTTCCTTTCACCAAATCGGGAGAAAAATTTTTAGTCTCTGTCATAACTTGTCCCTTTGGCTTTTCAGGTATCGCATGTACAGAACTAGTATATACCAAACGTTTTACTTTTGTTTGTATACAAGCCTCTAATACATTCTTCGTTCCTTGCAGATTTACTTCTTCCATTTTCTTTTTATTGCCATTACCAATTTCAATCATTCCAGCCAAATGAAAAACAATATCTGCTCCTATAAAAGCTTCCTTTAGGCTTTCTTTATCTCTCACATCTCCATACATAATAGAAACGCCTAATTGTTCTAAATGTTCTATATTTTCTCCTTTTAAAACAAAGGCTTTTACTGCATATTGTTTACTTTCTAATAACCTTTTTACTAAAACATAGCCAATATGTCCACTAGCACCAGTTACCACTACTTTTACCATGAAATTCACCTCTCCTTTTTTCATGATACCACTTTATTCGACAGATTGAAATACGGCTTTTACTTTAGGAAGTAAATAATGACTACCGCCTTTTCCTTTTACATTTTCCACCATACTAATAATTAACATCGGATTTTTGGCGTGGTCATCAGCTGTAAAAGCATTAAACCAACCAACTTCTGTTCCTTGGGTATCTTCTTTAGAACTTTTTATCTCTGCAGTTCCAGTTTTTCCCGCCAAGGTTGCCCCTTCTATTTTAGCACTATGCGCTGTTCCATTTGGATTTTCTATTACTTGTATTAAATCTTCTTTTATTGTATTTGCTGCTTCTTTTGTAAAGACACCTTCTTTATAATAACTAGCCTTTGCCACTGTCCTATATTCTAAATAAGGTTGTATCAGATTTCCATCATTTACAAAGCTAGCATATATCATAGCCATATGAATGGGATTAACTAGCATTTGCCCTTGTCCATAACCACTATTTGCCAGTTGTGTCTCATTTGTAAATGTCTTTGTATTCGAATATGTCGATTGTGCCAATTCTTGTTCAAAAGGAATCCTACTATGAAAACCAATTTTATCTAAACTTTGAGCAAAAGTTTCTTTTCCTATTTTTAAAGCTGCTTTTGCAAAATAAATATTATCTGAATAAATCAAAGCATTTTGTAAATTAGCAGGTCCGTTATAAGAAGTTAATGTCGTTACAAAGAAGTCCTGCCAGCTACTATCCTTTTGCCATTTTAATCCACTAGTTCCAAAATCCTCTTCAGCGGTAAAAGCTTTATTAGATAACCCTATTGCACCCGTAATTGGCTTAAAAGAAGAACCTGGTGCATAACTTGCTAAGTATCGATTATATAATGGTTTACTCTCATCTTGTGATAAACGATTCCACTCATTTGTTGTCATGCCTAAACTAAAATCATTAGAATCAAAAGTAGGTGTACTCACTAATGCTAAAATTTCACCTGTTTTTGGGTTCATAGCTACACAGGCACTCTTATCTTCTTGAAACTGCTCATATAACTTTTGTTGTATCTGACTATCTATTGTTAATTTAATATCTTGTCCATTTTGCAAATTCTTTTTTGCTAAGATTTTTGTTTGTTTTCCCTTTGTATCTTGAATTACAATTTGTACACCATTAGTTGCTTTTAAACGGTCTTCATATAATTTTTCTAATCCTGATTTACCAATCACACTATCTTGTGAATACCCTTGGTCCTTCTTTTCCTTTAATTCCTCTTCACTAATCGTTTGTACATAGCCAATTAAATGGGAAGAAGCTTTTTCTAAAGGGTATACCCTTGCTTTTGTATCTGTAATCTTAATTCCTTTAATTTGCAATAAAGCATCCTTTAATACTTGCTTATCTTTTTGCACGGTTTTCAAAGGAACAAAGGTATCTTCTTTTACATAGGAAGCTTGTAAACTTTTTTGAATAGACTCTGCTGATAAATCTAAAAGTTCTGCAATCTTGGTTATATCTGCTGTTTTATCCTCACTCATTTTACCAGGTACTAAGCCAATCCAGGAAGCTGTCTGCTGCCCTGCTAATACCTTATCATTTCTGTCTAAAATACTGCCTCTTGTTGCTTCTAAGGTTTGCACACGTACTGTATAATCCTTTTTTAAATCTGGAAAAATTAAAGTAGAAGACCAATCTATTTTATACTGTTGTTCTTTATCTTTTGTAAGATTTACGGTATTAGAAAAACTAATTTGACCGGCTAGTGTTTCCATATTAGTACCATAAATAATTTCTGCTTTTTCTTTTTCCTTACTTGTTTTCGTAATACTAATTTCTAACTTACTAATCTCTATTCCTTCGTAAATATTTTTATTTTTCGTAATAAACTCTTCTAGACTAATCTGCTCTTGACTCGCCTGTGTTAATAAAGCATACATTTGCTCATAATCTTTTTGTAAAACACATGCCATGTAGGTTTTTAGTACCTCTTCTGGATTCGATTCCTTTTGTTTTTGCATGGTCCATATTATAAAGCCTATCCCAATAGCTACTATTAAACATACTATTCCTATGATGATAACTTTCTTTTTACTCTTTTGCATACTTTTCCCCCTCTTTTCCTTATTAAAACTTTTCTAAAGTGCAATCTATTTTTTCTATTTATATCATATCGTTAATTTCATCATTTGTATATATTTTTCTAAAATTTTATGTACCATATATTCCTAATACCCCAATTAATAAGACTAAAGTACCATTCCAAACTATCATGAATACAATCCATTTTTCCCTTTTATGTATCTTTTCTAATTCTCCTTTTTTCTTCAAATGTTCTGAAGTAATTATCATATTCAAAGAGAATAAAAAGAAATTAATAAAATAGCTCACAGCAAATATATATATTTAACCTTCACATTTAAACACTTCTTTCTTTGGTAAATATTGTATAGCAATGCGGTCCTCTGGATGTACATCCAATAAGTACAAAACGAATACAAAGAAGTATTCTAATGGCTTCATACACCAATAGGTCATATCTGCTAATAGGGCTGTACGAATATGTTTTGAAAGTGGATACCCATAGGTATCATAAATATGGCGAATCCATTTATGGAATCTAGGTGTTTTCTCTTGTATGAAATCTTCAAAGGCATTGGCTACACATAGTTGCCTATTGACTACAATTTTATTCCCTCTTCTTATACCATAGCGCAAAGGTTTAACAATCTTCCTATGTCCTCTTAAAGAAACCGTACACAAATAATGGGCATCTTTTTCTAAAGGTGGTGGTGAAATTTTAGTAGATAACTGCCAATCACTCGTTTGTGTAAAAGCCTGTATAAGGCTATCTGGCTGTTGTCCTAATAAAGTTAAAATCATAAAAATTAACATTAAAAAAGGAATGGTTAAAATGATAGCTATCCAAGACCAATTTTTACTATCTTGTAAAATCAAATAACACTTTTGGAAAAATAAATGCTTATACGCTTTTGGTTTTCTAGTATTGGTATTATCACTTTTTAATATCTGCCACCATAAACGAATAGAACACAAAATATAATTCACTGGAAAGATAGTCAAATACGCAATTTCTATATTACCTATATGTTTTAGTAATTGGATTATCCACACAATCGTCAAACCACAGCCTATCAGCATGCCAGATAAGCAAACTACAATCACAATTGGTGGCAGGTTTAACTTCCTCACACGTAAAATTACATAGGACATAATGGCAATCCAAGCAATTGTTATTATCGTCGGCATAGACAGCGAGAAAATAGGTGCATGAATAGTACTTTCAAAGTTACCACCCATAGTTATATACAATTGTTTATCATAATCTTCAAAACTAAGTATCTTATATAAGATAACGGTTAGCGCTATACCAGCTATAAAAATGATAGCATCTATTTTATTTTCTGCAATTTTGTTAGCACTAAATAAATTAATCAAATTTATCGCTGTTAAAATGAAAGGTCCCACCATAAATATCAAAAAAATCCCTATCCATATTAATTGCATCTACTTAACCATCCTTTCTATACTCTAAAATATCACCTGGTGTACATTCTAGAATCTCACAAATTTTATCTAAAGTAGAAAAACGAATGGCCTTTCCTTTATTCGTTTTTAAAATAGATAAATTTGCTGGTGTAATGCCTATTTTATCTGCTAAATCCTGAGAAGATAACTTTCGCTTAGCTAACATCACATCTAAATTTACAATAATCGACATCCTGTTTTCCTCCTCTATCTTTCTATATTGTCAAATCATTTTCTTCTTTATATTGCACCGCTCTTTCATAAATCTTCGTTAAAACTAAAAGACCTGTTCCAAAAATGATAAACGTTATACACAAAATAATAGGTGCCACAAAATTCCACATAAGCATCCCCATAGCATTTCCTAAAACAGCCCAAGCTAGTATTAGCAAAAAGAAATAAACACTGGCAATGGCAAAAGAACATACATAACTATTACGTAGTCTATTGGTATTAACCCTATCAAAAACCATACCATTTTCCAAGTTTCCAAAAATCTTCATAAACTGAAACACTAAAATAGTAGCCGGAAATTCTGTCAAATACACTAATAAAATACTCATAGAAATTACTTGCATCACACCACCTAGCAAAAAACTATCCACAATAAAATCTAAATCCATAGCTACATACACACTAGAACCAATAATCATTAGTACTGCCATCCACAAAAAAACCATCAAAGCTACTTTTAACCCAGAAGATAAACTCCTTTTCCCTAAAATCTTCATCTTTTATCACCTTTCTGTCCATATGTACCTGGTCCCGATGGACATTTTTGTCCATTGGGGACAGATATGAATGGACATTTTTTCTTAGTATATCTTTATTGTTTTTGTTTGTCAATATTTTTTTATTGTTTTTCGATATTTTTTAGAATTATAAAGAGACTATCTTTTCATGTTAGATAGTCTCTTGATTGCTTGTTCCATATTTTTTTATGTTGTATG
>CATXTS010000037.1 GCA_958402495.1 uncultured Clostridiaceae bacterium | reverse complement strand
TTAATAACTTAGTCCCTACTAGTGGTCCAAAACAATCTCCCGTCATTTTATCAGTACCTATACAAAGAAAAATAATTTCCATATAACGATGTTTGCTCTTTTCTTGATATAGGCCGTTTGCTAAGTTCTTGTACTAATTTTTCTTTGGCTGTTTGTGGTTGCTTACTATTACCACTTTCATATATAGAGGGATAGAATTCCATATTTTCACCTTTTTCTATGCTAGTTTTATTGTATTGTATTAGAATCTAGGACTAATTATGATTTTTATTTGCTCATCTTTTTGATATTTTTTAATGATGT
The DNA here is from genome assembly GCA_958402495.1 of uncultured Clostridiaceae bacterium. Lineage (GTDB taxonomy): Bacteria > Bacillota > Clostridia > TANB77 > CAG-508 > UMGS1663. Next base: position 14,392 of record CATXTS010000037.1, on the reverse strand, counting down.
CTTCTGAAAAGCCTGCTAATTCATTAGAAATCACAATGGTATCTATATGCTTTTGTCTTAAATCTTCAATTGCATTATCAATTTGTTCTGGGTCTGCAATGGAATAAACTCTCATTCCTAACTTTTCTGCCATTCTAAAATTTTTATCATCCTTTTCTTGTTTTATCCATGAAATTTTCATATGCTTTCCTCCTCCTTTCGATTAGTATTTTATGTTGTAGACTTTTTTATACGGAAAAAGAAGACAAAAATTTCTTTTTCGTCTTCTTTTATTTTTTTCTATATTTTTAACTTACCATTTAAGAATTTGCTACTTCTATATTCACATTTCTTCCTTTAATTTGTTGGTCCTTCATCCCTTCTATCACATCTTGTGCATAATTGGTTGGTACTTCTACAAAGGAGAATTTGTCTAATATATTGATTTTTCCAATTTCTGAACCAGAGATGGCCACATGAGAAGCGATACTTCCTACAATGTCTTTTACCATGATTTTATCTTTTCTTCCTACATTAAAGAATAGTCTTACATTTCCATTTTGTTCATTTTGTCTAATTTTCTCATTAATATCTGTATTTACTTTTTGTTTTTTACTTGGTTTGTTAACGATTTCTAATAAGGCTTTTGCTACTTGTTTACTATCGTTTTTCTCTAATAGGGCTTCTAAGATTTCATCATTGATACTGTTTTGGCTTGTCTCTTCTTTGTCTATCATAGCTTGGATTTTTTCTACTATTTTTTGATTTTTAATTCTTCTAATTTCACTATCGGTTGGTAAAGTTCCTGGATTAATTGTTGTTTTAGCATATTTTTGTATACTATAGATTTTACTTTTTTCTCTACCTACTACAAAAGTATACGCTTTTCCAGTATTTCCATTTCTTCCAGTTCTTCCAATTCTATGTACATAGTATTCCTCTTCTTGTGGAATATCGTAGTTAATAACTAATTCTAATTCATCTACATCGATTCCTCTTGCCACAACATCCGTAGCTATTAGAATTTGGAAATCTCCATTTTTAAATCTCTTCATAATTCTATCTCTTTGTGCTTGTTTAACATCTCCATGAAGACTTTCTACAGAGTATCCATCTTTTCTTAAAACCTCTAAAAGTTCGTCTACTTTCTTTTTAGTATTACAGAAGATAACCGCTTTTTTAGGGTTGTTACTATCGATTAATCTAGCAACTGCTTCGTCTTTCATTTTTCCTTTTATTTCAATAGAAATCTGTTCAATTTTATCTACTGTTAATTCTTTAGCTTTTATTTTCACTTGTACAGGATGGTTTAGATATTGTTTCGCAATTTCTAGAATTCTAGCATTCATCGTTGCAGAAAATAAAACGGTTTGTCTTTCTTCTGGAACTTCTTGTAAAATGGTTCTAATATCTTCTTCAAATCCCATATTTAACATTTCGTCTGCTTCATCTAATACTACCATTTTAATATGGTCTAATTTTAATGTTTTTCTTCTCATATGGTCCATGACCCTACCTGGTGTTCCTACGACAATTTTTACCCCTCTTTTTAGGTCTTTAATTTGTCTTTCGATTGGTTCTCCACCATATACCGCTAAACATTTAATGCCTTCTTCATATTTTGTAAATTTTCTCATTTCTTCGGTTACTTGTACAGCTAATTCTCTAGTAGGACATAATACAATGGCTTGTACTTTATTTTCTTCTGGATGAATCATTTCTATCATTGGTAAACCATAAGAAGCTGTTTTTCCAGTACCGGTTTGTGATTGTCCAATGACATCTTTTCCTTCTAATATCGTTGGTATGGTTTGCGCTTGAATTGGCGTTGCCTGTGTATATCCATTTTCTTTTAAAGCTCTTTTTACATTTTGAGATAGAGCAAACTCTTCAAATTTGATTGTTTGTTTTTCCATTTTTTCCTTCTTTCTGGCGCAAAAATAGCCTAGAAGCAAATATACAAATCTGTTTCTAGACTACATTTTCCCATTAAGACAATTTGTGACCAATCTAACCAACATACAAACAAATTTTATATACTATTTCTTTTTTTCTATTTTTGACCTTTTTTATTATAGCATAGTTTTCCAATTTATGCAAACCTTTCTTGTAAATTTACATAATTTCTTTTATAGCTTCTTTTAAAACTTTTACAGATGCTTGTAGTTTTTCTTTCTCTTCTACATTGAAATCTAGTAATGCATTTTCTTCTATCCCTCTTTTACTAATTCTAGCAGGTGTACTTATATATACACCATAAGAATCGTGATAACTAGATACTGGTAATATGATATTTTCATCTTTTAGAATTGCTTTTGTAATTCTAGCCAAAGCTACACCTATGGCATAACAAGTATATCCTTGTTTTTGTACAATAGCAAAACCAGCTTTTCTTACAGTTTCTTCTATTTGTTGCTTTTCCTCTAAAGATAAATTGATTTCTTGTCCCTGTATTCTTACTTGACTCCATGGTACAAACTGACTATCTCCATGTTCTCCTAATACATAAGCCTCTACTTCTTGCACAGACTTATTAAATTTCTGACTTAATTCGAACTGTAATCTAGCACTGTCTAATGTTGTTCCAGAACCAATGACTCTACTAGTGTCTACTTTAGTTTGCTTCCATACATCATATGTCATAACATCTAGCGGATTACTAGCAACCAAATAAATACCTGAAAAAGCATAAGGTTTTATTTGGTCTATAATAGATGTCATAATTTGATGTCCTTTTTTCAAATCATCCATTCTAGAATGTTTCATTCCACCTTGTGCAGCTCCTGCTGTAATACATACGATATCCGCATTTTCACAATCCTTATATTCACCTGCTTTAATTTTTACATTTTTAGAAAGGTTCGCTAGACAATGTTCTAAGTCCATAACTTGTCCTTCTACCCTTTCTTTAGCAATGTCTATTAATATTAGTTCACTTATATCTATCTCTTGATTTAAAAGGGCATAGGCATAACTAATTCCTACATTTCCAGTTCCAATTACAACTATTTTACTCATTTTCTCTACCTCCCTTATTTTTTACTAAATTACTATACTACTTTTTTTCTAATGTTTCAACTTTTTTACAAGAAAAAAAGCTGTAAGTTAGCTACAGCCTCTTTTTTCATATTTTGTCTTATTTTATTTTTATACACCCATAATAGAAAATCCATTATCTACATGGATAATTTCCCCTGTAATGGCGGAAGATAAATCACTAAATAAGAAACTAGTAGCATCTCCAACTTGTTTGGTTGTTACATTTCTATGTAATGGTGCTTTTTCTTCTACCACGTCTAAAATCGTACTAAAATCTTTAATTCCTTTTGCAGATAAAGTTTTAATAGGGCCTGCTGAAATTCCATTCACACGGATATTTTCTTTTCCTAAGTTCATAGCTAAATAACGAATACTTGCTTCTAAGGCTGCCTTAGCAACTCCCATAACGTTATAACCATCAATTGCTTTTTCAGCACCATAATAAGTAAAGGCAACAATACTTGGATTTTCGTTTAGCATATCTAATTCTCTAGCAATTCGAACGGTTGCTACTAGTGAATACGCACTGATATCACAGGCATGTGCATATCCCTCTCTGGATGTTAACACAAAATCATTTCTTAAATCACTCGTATTAGCATGGGCTATACTATGTAATATACCATCTATCTTTCCATAGGTTTCTTTTATTTTTTCTAGACATTCTCTAATACTTTCATCATCTCCTGCATCACAAGCAAATGACTTAGCACCCGGTATTTCTTTGATTAGTTCATTTACTTTTTCTTCACTTTCCATACTATTGTGTGTAAAAATAACTTGTGCACCATTCTCATAAGCAGACTGTGCAGCTCCCCATGCAATACTCCATTTATTTCTAATTCCCATAATTAGTACTTTTTTACCATCTAATATCATTATAAATCCCTTCTTTCTTAATTTCCCATTTTTCTAAATTTTTGATATCGCTTTTCCAATAGTTCTTCTGTACTTAACTTTTTTAATATTTCTATTTCTTGTAATAGATATCTTTTTAAACTTTGACTAACCTTTATTATGTCTTTTTGTGCTCCGCCTTCTGGTTCTTCTATTATTCCATCTATGATGCCTAATGCATATAAATCTTCTGCTGTAATCTTCATGTTTTCTGCTGCTTCTTTACATTTACTAGCATCTTTATATAAGATACTAGCAAAGCCTTCTGGTGATAGAATAGAATAAATAGCATTTTCTAGCATAATGACTCTATCTCCTACGCCAATTGCTAAGGCACCTCCACTAGAGCCTTCCCCTATTACAATACAAATAATAGGTACTTTTAAAGCAATCATTTCTAACATAGATTTGGCAATTGCTTCTCCGCTGACCTCTTTCTTCTGCACCTAAACCTGGATAGGCACCAGGTGTATCTATAAAAGTAATAACTGGTCTTTGGAACTTTTCTGCTTGCTTCATAAGTCTAACTGCTTTTCTATATCCTTCTGGGTTAGGCATCCCAAAGTTTCTTTCCATATTTTCTTTAGCTTTTTTTCCTTTTTGTTCCCCTATAACGGTAACAGGCATTCCATTTAAAGTAGCAATACCACCAATGATTGCTTTATCATCTCCATAGGCTCTATCACCATGTAATTCGATAAAATCTTCAAAAATATGCTCTATGTAGTCTAAAGCTTTCGGCCTTTCTGGTAGTCTTGCCAATTTTACTTTTTCCCAACTGCTTATCTGTTTACTTTTCAAAATAAATCCGTCCTTTCTTATCATTGTTTTTTTGCTTATATTATGTTATACTATTGTTATCTTTTTTTGAAACTGTTAACCGAATTTTAAAGGAGGTCAAATTGAACACCTGTATTGAAGAAAAAACTGTTAACCAAACTCTTCCGGAAGGACTTTCCAAGGAAGAACGTGCAGTGTACAGCTTGCTTCTTCCAAAATTTATTGAAAAGCAAAGCTTTCCTGCATTTTTTACAATTCCTTTCCATAAAGATTTTTCTATAGAAGATTTATCCTCTGTTTTGCGACAGATGGATAAAAAGCATATGTTTTGTTCCTACTTGTTGGGAGATGGAAATGAAATCTGTATCGTAAGATACGGATAACTCTGGCGAGGTCTCCTCGCCTCTTTTATTTGGTATGTAATCTCACTAACTTGGCCAAAACCGTTTTCATATCTTTTCTTTCTACAATCTTATCAATAAAACCATGTTCTAGTAAGAATTCAGCCTTTTGAAATCCCTCTGGTAGTTTTTCTCCAATAGTTTGTTCTATTACTCTAGGTCCAGCAAACCCAATTAAAGCATCTGGTTCTGCTAAAATGATATCCCCTAAACTTGCAAAACTTGCCGTTACACCACCAGTCGTAGGATCTGTTAATACGGATATATATAATAACCCCGCTTCTTGTAATTTTTGTACAGCAGCAGTAGTCTTAGCCATCTGCATTAAAGATACCATTCCTTCTTGCATCCTTGCTCCACCAGAAACACAAAAAATTATAAATGGTACTTTTTCTTTGATAGCTTCTTCTATGGCGGTTGTGATTCTTTCTCCAACACCACTACCCATACTGCCCATTAAAAAGTTTCCATCCATTACTGCTAAGACAACTTTCTCTCCCATAATCTCACACTTACCACAAGTAACGGCTTCTTCCAATTTTGTTTTTTCCTTTAATACTTCTACTTTTTTTAAATACCCTTCAAATTGTAAGGGGTCTTTTGTTGTTATTTCTTTTCCAATCTCCTCAAAGGTTCCTTCATCGGCAATTTGTTTAATTCTACGTCTAGAAGATAAACGAAAATGTTTTCCACAATTTGGACATACACTTAAATTTTCATGAACCTCTTCTTTATATAAAATTTCTTTACAATTTTCACATTTTACCCATTTACCAACTAGCATATCAGAGGCAGCTTTGTTCTTCTCCACTTTTTCTACCTGTCTATTTTTCTTGATTTTATCTATAATCATAAAATCATTCCTTTCGTTTTACCAAAAGTGACGTTCTTCTTGGCAATTTTTATGATTATATCGATTTTCTTTGTGCTTTACTATTAGTATGACCAGTCAGATTTGCTAGTTACTTAAAAAATGCAAATGTCTAAAATTATCAATCCATTTTCTGGTACTTTGCATATCTTTGTGTTTCTGCAACCTTTTCTGATTTTCTTTAATCTATAGTAAGAAAAAAGAAATCAATTTATTCTTTAAATTAATTTCTTTCTTATAGCTAATTATATTTCTTATATTTTTTCTTCTATTAAATTGTGTTTTGTTTGCATTACTAATTCTTGCATTAAATCATGAACTGGTACAATCTCCTGCACGCGATAAGCATTGTTACCACAAAATAGTAATGCTTCTTCTACATTTCCTTTTACTGCATTGATTAATGCTCTTGTAATACAATATGGGGTTGTTCTTACATCACATGTTTGAATGCATCTTAAACATTTTTCTATCTTAGGTTTTTGATTTTTTACATTTTCTATAAATGCATTTCTAATAGCCCTTCCTGGCATACCTACAGGGCTTTTTACAATTTCAATATCTTCTTTTTTACATGTAATATAGGCTTGTTTATATTCTGGAGCTGCATCACACTCCTTAGTTGCTACAAATCTAGTAGCCATTTGTACACCAGCTGCTCCTAATTTTAGAAATTTGGCAATATCTTCTCCTGTGAAAATACCACCTGCCACAATAACGGGAATCGTTTTTCCTGTCTCTTCTTCTACTTTTTTCATCTCACAAATGACTTCTTTTGTAATTTCTTCTAGATTAGGTCTTTCTTCTATTGGTAGGGCTTCTTCTCCTTCACCTAATTCTTCTAATTTAAAACCTAAATGTCCACCTGCTTCTGGTCCTTCTATCACAATCATATCCGGTACATAATTATGTTTAGTTCTCCACAATTTGGTAATTAATTTCGCTCCTCTTGCAGAAGAAATAATTGGTGCAATTTTTGTCTTTGTCCCTTTTACATACTCTGGTAAATCTTTTGGAAGACCTGCTCCTGAAATAATTAAATCAATTCCTTTTTTTACAACCTCTTTTACCATTTCTGCATAATTATTTAAAGCACACATAATATTAATTCCAATAATACCATCTGGTGCAATTTGTCTTGCTTGCTCTATTTCTTTATTAATCGCTCTTAAATTTGCCTCTACAGGATGTTTTTCAAAATCAGGTTCTCTATAACCAATATCTGCTGTAGAGATGATACCTATACCACCTTCTTTGGCTACACTTCCAGCTAATCTATATCCAGAAATACCTACACCCATTCCACCTTGTATAATAGGATATTTAGATACTTTATCTCCTACTTGAATTCCTTTTAATTCCATGATTTCCTCCTATTTATTTTATTTCTAAAAGGAACTGTTTTGATAGGAATTGTTTGTTTTTGCTAGTTCCTTCTGGAATTAGCAAAATTATATCTTGTGTTTCTTCTATTTTCTATTAGTATGACTGGTCAATTATCCTTTATTTATGTTTTTTATTTTCTTTTTTCGATTCATGGTTGCTTCTTTCTACATAATATGATATTCTTCCTCTTGTAACTATGTTGTGTGGCATTGCCATTATTTTTCTTTTGAAAGGAGACTCTATGAACAGAGAGGAATGGGAAGCACTTTACTATACAGATAAATCCAAGAACAGATTCTTATATTCGTCTACCGATGATGAATATTCTGTCGAACATGAAGACCGCTTTGATTCCGATTGTAATGAGGAGTTTGAATAATTCCTCTTGCAAATTTCCAAGATACCTCACAGTCGCAATGACTGTGAGGTATCTTTCTTTAATAAATTAAATAGGCAAAACAAGTAAAATTCTGTGTACTAGTTGCCCTAGCATAGCCATTCATGTCCCATGCATATATTTGCTGACTACTCCCTCCTAAAGTGAGAACACCAGTAGAAGCATTATAACTTTTAGATATCGTAAAGCCACTTGCCCTGCCAGATTGATTATATTCTTGATGACTAGTTTGTGTAACACCAGCAGAGTAAATTCCTACAATAAAATTATCTATCGTAAAATTTTTATATCCACTATAATTACTAACATTAAAACTAGTTCCATTTCCTAAATTAATAACTTTTGTTCCAGTAATGCTACTAATGTTATTAGCCATTACCTGTGCAGAAGCATTAGCAGAGGTAGTTATTCCTTTATTGGTAATGGCAGTTGCTATTATGCTTTTAAAATTGCTATATTCTGTATTTAAATTATTGTAGCTATTTTGTAGTGCATGATAATTGTTTTGTAGATTCGTAAATTTATCTTGTGCATCTTTTAACTGTGTTTGTAAATTCGTAATCGTGTTATTTTTTTCTGTTAGTTGCTTTTGTAAATCAGCTATTGTACTATCCTTTACTGCTATCTGATTTTTAAGGTCTTGCATTGTTTTTTCATTTTCTTCTATTTGTTTTTGTAGATTCACTATTATAGCATCCTTTTGGGCACAACTTGCACTTAAGTTATCTACTTGTTTTTGTAAATCTGCAACTTGTTTTTGCAATTCGTCTATTTGTTTTTGTAGTAGCGCTATAATCTCATCTTTTTTGGAACTTTCTTCATCTTCTGTCATCTGCTCCCCTGTTTCTAGTTCATAGTATAATTGATTTAATTGTATAGCCTCTGCTTCTCCTGCTAATGTAATATTTTGTTTAGCTTGCTTCGCCTTTGTAATAATTCCATTTTCTCCTATCGTTATATTAAAACTAATACCTGCTAATATTATTAGAATAATCATGGTAACGACTAATGAGACCATCGTAATTCCTTTATCTTGCTTCATATAAAACCTCTTTTGTATCTTTTTTTCTTATTTTATAGATACCGCTTTTATACAGCAATATATTTTAAGTAAACTCTTGTTTAGATACAACTATTTTAGAAGTTCTATTTTGATTTATTTATTATTTACTAAATTTTCTGGATTTAAGGGCCATAATTTCTCTACTACGAATCTTCCATCTTTTCTAATGAGGATATCATCAAACCAAATTTCTCCTCCGCCATATTCTGGATTTTGGATACATACTAAATCCCAGTGTATCGCAGATTGGTTCTTATTATTACTCTCTTCTAAACAATTACCTGGTGTAAAATGAAAACTCCCCTTAATTTTTTCATCAAACAAGGTATCTCCTACTGCTTTTTCTATATACGGATTTACACCTATGGCAAATTCTCCAATATATCTAGCTCCTTCATCTACATTTAAAATGTGATTTAACTCTTCTGTTTTATCCCCAGCTGTTGCTTTTATAATTTTTCCATCTTTAAATTCTAAATATATATTTTCAAAAGTAATTCCCTGATAAGTTGATTTTGTATTGTAGGTGATATAGCCATTTACACTTTCTTTTACTGGTGCAGATGCCACTTCTCCATCTGGAATATTAAAAGTTCCAAAATATTTTTCTGCATGTATCCCTTTAATAGAAAATGTTAAATCTGTATTTTCTCCTAAAATATGCACTTTATCTGTTTGGTTCATAAATTCTTGTAATGGCTCCATAGCTACTTTCATTTTTTCATAATCCATATTACATACCTGGAAATAATATGTTTTTAATTCTTCCAAACTACATTGGTTCATCTTTGCCATCTCTTCATTTGGATAACGTAAGACACACCATCTGGTATGTTTTACTCTTTCTTCAAAATGAACAGGTTGCGTATATAAAGTCTGATACATTTCCATCTTCTGATTATTTACACCTTGGAAAGCCTCTTGTTTTCCAGAGCGAATACCTATATATGCATCCATTTGTTTCATTTTTATCAAGTCATATTTAGCATAGTTTTCTATTTGTTCCTTTGTTGCTTGTTCTAATAAAGCCCTCAATACGGTTTCATCAATAATATTAAATACTGGTAAAGCGCCCATGTTTGTTGCTAAGTTTACTAATTCCTTGGCTAAAGGTATGCCTTCTATTCCAATTACCTCAATTAATATCTTTTCTTCTTTTTTTAATTGGATAGCATGTTTTAGCAAGTTTTCTGCTAAGATTTTATTTCTGATATCTTCCATTTTTCATCTCTCCTCTTTAGCTATTTATATCCTATCTTTATACTTTTTGCAACTTTCTATTTTTTACTTTTTATTTTTCATATTGCTATTTTACTTATTTTCAGATACAATAATGGGTATAAAGGAGTTATTTATGAACTTATTATTTAAAAATAAAACTATCTATACCACTAAAATCTATGAGCAATTTATCATTTTCCACACTAAGCTATATGGCTTAAAAGAAGATTTAGCAACTATTTTTATTACACTTATGTTAGCTATTCTTTCTATTTCTCTATTTTATAGCCATTATCCTATTCAAGGCTTACTTTTTGTAGGTGTTACGATTGGCTTTTTAATTTGGAGATTTTATCGTCCTTCTAAAGTCATTCAAAAACAAAAAAAAGATATAGAAAAAAATAATCAAAATACGACTTCTAGCTATACTACTTATTATTTTTATCCAGATTATTTTGTGGTTTCTTATCAAAAACAATATTCAAAAGTAAAATATCGCAAACTCTATAAAGCTTACGAAACCTCTGATTTTTTTTATTTGTATTATGACAAAGAACATACTTTTTTGATAGATAAATCTTGTTTTTCTGTAGGAGATTCCTCTTCTTTTTCTAAATTTATAAAAGAAAAATTAAAAAGAAACTTTGAAAAACAAACAACCTAGCCTTTGATAGACTAGGTTGTTTTCTACATATGAAATTCTTTTTGGATAAAAGAGGTATCATACTGATTGGTTACAAAATTTTGGTTCTCTAAAATTCTCATTAAGAAGTCAATATTCGTATCAATACCTTCTATTACAAATTCTGCTAATGCACTTTTCATTTTAGCAATGGATTCTTCTCTTGTTTTCCCATGTACAATTACTTTGGCTAGCATAGAATCATAGTTTTGAGGAACCGTATAGCCTGCATAGATAGCAGTATCTATACGTACTCCGTTTCCTCCTGGTAAATGTAAACCTGTAATTTTTCCAGGACACGGCATAAAGGCTTTATCCGGATTTTCTGCATTGACTCTGGCTTCTAAGCTATGCCCTGTAAAAATAATATCTTCTTGTGAAAAGGACATTTTTTCTCCTGAAGCAATTTTGATTTGTTCTTTGATAATGTCTATCCCTGTTACCATCTCTGTAACAGGATGTTCTACTTGTACTCTTGTATTCATTTCCATGAAATAGAAATGCTCATATTTATCTACTAAAAATTCTATGGTTCCTGCATTACTATAGCCTATCTCTTTTACTGCTTTAACTGCTATTTCTCCCATTTTTTTTCTAGTCTTTTCACTAATAGCGCTACTTGGAGATTCTTCTAATACCTTTTGGTTTCTTCTTTGCACACTACAATCTCTTTCTCCTAAATGAATAGCATTTCCATATTCATCACCTAAAATTTGAATTTCTACATGGCGTGGATTCTCTATGAATTTCTCCATGTACAAACTATCATCTCCAAATGAAGTTTTTGCTTCTTGTTTTACAAGTTCATAATTATGGCATAATTCTTCTTCATTATAGGCAACTCGTATACCTTTACCGCCTCCACCAGCAGATGCTTTTAACATAACTGGGTAGCCAATTTCTTTGGCTATTTTTTGACATTCTTCTTTAGAAGTTACTAGTCCATCTGACCCTGGTACAACTGGCACACCTGCATTTTTCATAGTTTGTTTTGCCTTTGCTTTATTTCCCAATAAATCAATTAATGGATAAGAAGGTCCTATAAATTTCATACCAATTTCATCACATATTTTAGCAAAATGACTATTTTCTGATAAAAATCCAAAGCCTGGATGAATACTATCACAACCGGTCAAACAAGCCGCTTCAATAATGGCTTTTATATTTAAATAACTTTTACCAGAAGGCGCTGGTCCTATACATATAGCTTCATCTGCTAATGTTCTATGTAAAGCAGTTTTATCAGCTTCTGAATAAACAGCAACTGTACTGATTCCCATTTCTCTACATGCCCTTATAATTCTAACCGCTATTTCACCTCTATTGGCAATTAACACTTTTTTTAGCATTTTTCAAATTCCTTTCTATGTTGACATTAACATAATTTAGGTATATAATTTTTTTTAGTTTTTTATACTATTCTATAAGGAGGTATACTATGGAAAGACTTTCAAAGTATACAAAATTCTTTACACTTCGGGAAAAATATCCTGAGCACAAAAAGCTAATTGGCGAATTAATGTACCAATTCTTTATTCACAATGATACTTTGCCCTCGTACTTTTATCTTATTGGTATTTATGAAGACAAAGATATCCGTATGATTTTTGAAGAACTGGATATTCATTCGTTAAAAAGTTCTAACTGTGTAAAGGGTCTAACTCATCCTAAGAAATATCAGACAAATATTTTCTTGTCTGAGGAAACTCGGCTAGCAGGGTAAAACCTGCTGGCTTTTTCTTTTATACAATTGCAAAAGTTAACTCTCCCTTTGCTGCAACTTTTCCCTCAACAGTTGCTATGGCTTCTCCTATACCAATTGGTCCTTTTTTCTTAATAATCTTTACTTCTAATTTCAAAACATCACCTGGTAAAACTGGTTTCTTAAAACGAAGTTTATCAATTCCACCAAATAAAGCATTTTTCCCCTTATTTTCCTCCATTGAAAGAATGGCTACTGCACCAGTTTGTGCTAATGCTTCTACAATCAGTACGCCTGGCATAATCGGATTACCTGGAAAATGTCCTGCAAAATAAGGCTCATTAATACAAACATTTTTATAAGCTATACAGCTTTCACCAGGTATATATTCTTCTACCCTATCTATCATTAAAATAGGTGGTCTTTGTGGAATAATTTTCATAATTTCATTAATATCTAGCATACATTTCTCCTTTATGTTGACTTTTTATGGTTATTTTGATATAATTTGAGCAATACATTTTACAGAATGTAAGTGTCTTATCCATCTTAATACTAAGGGAGGAGTATAAGATGGAATTTCAGTAATCTTTCGGTAAAGATTATAAGACCATTTCCTGTAAATGTATATAGAGCATCTTAGGACTCTGGATAATTAACCTATTTTTCATCTCGCAGTGAAAATACTTTTATCCAGACTTCCTTGGATATCTCTAGGAGGTGCCTTATATTTCAGGCACCTCTTCTCTTATTTTATTTTAAATAAAGGTGTTCCATATTCTACCATATCTTCATTTTTAACACATACTTCTATAACCTCTCCGTCAAATTCTGATTCAATCTCATTCATTAATTTCATAGCCTCAACAATACAAAGCACTTGCCCTTTTTTTACTTTATCTCCTACTTTAACAAAATCTTCTTCCTTTGGAGAATTACTACTATAAAAAGTACCTACCATTGGCGATTTCACAACTTTATAATCTTCTTCTGCTTCTGTTTTCTCAGGAATATCTTGGGTCATATTTTGCTTCTGTGTCACAATCACATTTGGTATATTATCCTTTGGAGTAGTTATTTCTTTCACGATGGTCTGATTTTTTTTCATACTAATTTTAATTCCCTCTGGAAATTCAATATCCAAAGAGTCAATTTTAGAATCCCCCATATCATTAATTAACTTCTTAATATCCTCATAATTCATATCTTTCCCTCCTTACTCTAAACTATTTCATCTGTGTCCCCTATGGACAATTTTGTCCATAGGGACCTGTCCCTAGTGGACATATTTTTTGAATAATATACAACTATTATGTCCGCCAAAGCCTAAAGAATTGGACATAGCATATTCTAGGCTTACGTTTCTTCCTTGATTTGGTACTATGTCTAAGTCGCATTCTTCATCTGGTATCTGGTATCCTATTGTAGCTGGCACATAGCTCTCTTTTATTGCTTTTATACAAGCAATGGCTTCTACCCCTCCTGCAGCACCTAATAAATGTCCTGTGTTTCCTTTTGTAGAACTCATCATTACTTTTTTACTAGCTTCTCCAAAAGCTAGCTTAACCGCTAAGGTTTCTCCTAAGTCATTTAAATGGGTGGAAGTTCCATGTGCATTGATATAGGTTACCTGCTCAGGTTCTATACCTGCTTCTTTCATGGCATTTTTCATGGCTCTTGCAGCGCCTTCTCCATCTGGTGCTGGGGATGTGATGTGGTAAGCGTCTGAAGTTGCTCCATAACCAACTACTTCTGCATAAATTTTAGCGCCTCTTTTTTGTGCATGTTCTAATTCTTCTAGTACCAATATTCCTGCACCTTCTCCCATGACAAAACCACTTCTTTCTTTATCAAATGGGATGCTTGCTCTTGTTTTGTTGGTTTCCTGTGTTAGGGCTTTTATGTTCATAAATCCGGCTATACCAGTTGGTGTTATAGAACTTTCTGTTCCTCCTGCTAATGCAACCTCTTGAT
>CATXTS010000036.1 GCA_958402495.1 uncultured Clostridiaceae bacterium | reverse complement strand
AAATAGGGGTTTGAATATCTCCATGAGGAGTATGTATAACCCCTCTTCTTGCACCTGTTTGTTTACATTCATGTAATAATTCGTATGTAATGGCTGATTTCATATTGACTCCTTCTTCTTTTTTGCCAAAAGGGACGTTCCTTTCTGGCAATCTTATTCTTTTATCAATTTTCTAATGGTTTCTCTACTTATATTGATTATTTCTTCTATTTTTCGATATGAAATTTTTTCTTTTTCATGCAATTCTTTACATATCTGTTTTAACATAAGTCGATTATTTTTTAGTTCTTGTAAAGTTATATGTTTCTGTTTTAAATATATTTGTATTATATTTTTAGCAATTGTCTTTTTATCTTTTTGTATATCTAAGAATTCTTCTTGCACTCGCTCATCTTCATGTAATTCTTTATATTCTTGTAAATTTACAAATAGTGAAGTATCATTACTTGTATAGTTTCTTAATTTTCTAGCCCATTGTTGATAACTAGAAAAAGCATATTCATCTGCACTTCCACATATTTTAGCTTTTACAGGATTATTATGAACATATATGATAGCATTCTTTAAATGTCTTATATCTTGGATTACTTGTACCTGATAGCGATTTCTGTAAACATACCCCACTCGTTGTTTCTTTTTATTATAATAAATTGCATAACTAGTATTTACGCATTGCATATATTTGGATAATTCTGAAATCTCTCTTATTTTAATCACTATATGTACATGATTATCCATCATACAATAAGCTACTATTTTTATATGCATTTTGTTAGCATATTTTATCATCAGTTTCTTATAGACTTCTTTCTCTTCTTTTGTATTAAAAATAAATTCTCTATCTATTCCCTGTACCATAACATGAAAAAATTGTCTTTTTTCATATAATTTTCTAGATGTTCTTGGCATATTACTCCTTCTTTCATAGTAAATTGCCCCTATTTCATCCTCATTTTATTCATTGCCAAAAAGGAACGTCCCTTTTGGCACAATTAATAGATAAACATTGCATCTCCAAAGCTGAAAAATCGATATTTTTCTTCTACTGCATGTTGATATGCCTTCATTATGTATTCTTTTCCTGCAAGTGCAGATACTAACATAATGAGTGTTGATTCTGGTAAATGGAAATTTGTAATTAAAGCATCTATGCATTTGAATGTATAACCTGGATAAATAAAAATACTAGTATCCCCTTCTACTTCTTTTACTCTTCCATTTTCATCTGCTACAGATTCTAGGACTCTACAAGACGTAGTTCCTACTGCAATGACTCTTTTTCCATTTTGCTTAGCACGATTGATTTTCTCTGCATCTTCTGCCTTGATATAATAATGTTCACTATGCATATCATGCTCTTCTATATTTTCTACTTTTACTGGTCTAAAAGTACCAATTCCTACATGTAATGTAACATTGGCTATTTCTACACCCTTTTGTTTAATTTTTTCTAATAGTTCTTCTGTAAAGTGCAAACCTGCTGTTGGTGCTGCAGCTGAACCTTCATATTTAGCATATACGGTTTGATAACGATTTTTATCTTGCAAGGTTTCTTTAATATATGGTGGTAATGGCATTAAACCTATCTGGTCTAAGATTTCGTTAAAGATGCCTTCGTATGTAAATTGTACTTTTCTACTGCCACCTTCCATCTTATCTAGGATTTCTGCTTTTAAGAGTCCATCACCAAAATCCACTTTAGCCCCTGGCAATAACTTTTTACCTGGATTTACCATAACTTCCCATATATCTTTTTCTATACGATTTAGTAATAGAAATTCTACATGTGCTCCTGTTTGTTCTTTAATTCCATATAATCTTGCTGGAATTACCTTGGTATTATTTCTAACTAAGCAATCTCCTGGCTCTAAATAATCTATAATATCTTTAAAAACTTTATCTTCTATGGTTTGTTTTTTTCGATTTAATAGCATTAATCTAGAAGAATCTCTATTTTCAATAGGTACTTGTGCAATTAATTCTTTTGGTAATTCATAATTAAAATCTGATACTTTCATTTTGATTCCTTCCTTTATTAGCTCATTTCTGTTTTTCCTTGAAACATAAGTATAACTCGTTTTATCATAATTTGTATTTCTTCTATTAGATTTTGTGGTTCTTTAAAATAGTCTAAACTATGTGCTATCTCAAAGTCCACTGGTTGTACTGGTTTTTTTCTATAAATTTCTTTTGGCAAACCTACTTTTCCACTATTAGCTTTGATGTTTTGGTTCATATAATCTTGATACCAAACTCTTAAACCAATTAACTTTTGTGAAGAATAGCCATATTTTTCATTATCATGTAATTGAGGAATTGTATAATGATATTCTTGTGCATTTCTTTCTAAGGTATGTAGGAATTCATGTACAAACACTTCTTCTGGAAAGTTATTGACACGATAATCATATTTGTATACATAACTTGTATCATCATCTGGAAGTCGAATATTGGAATATCCAATATTTCTATAAGCCATGGAACCGAAGACCAATCCAGTCAGTTGTAATTTCTTGGGATTGTTTATTAATATCCCCTGTTCGAAGTGCTACAAAAATATGGTCATATTTTCCTTCTTCTACATAAGGCTTTAGTACTTCTTCAATATCTATCGGTGAAACATAATAGCCATTTTCTGTATCATAAGACATAGAAGTAATTGGTGTATTAACTTCTACCATATCATATTGTACTTTCATTTTACCTTTTGATAAATCTTGCATAGAAGTCTGAAATCTTCTCATGCACTGTTTCATATCATCTGTATCTGTTACGGTTAATCGCAAATCAATCTTTCTATTAACACCATTAATATTTAAAGTAACATCTGTATGATTCATTAGCAAGCATAAGAAATTCCACTCATTTGTTGTATCTTCCACACCAGATTCAATTGTAAAATCAGAGAACCACGCCGTTCCTTTTACATTATCTGCATAGCTTCCTAAGCGGAACTGAATAGCTACTTCTGAACGTTCTTTTGCATTAAAAAAGAACTCTACTTTTGTCCAATCTGTAGTTCCTACTACATTATTCGACTTTTCCGTAGTCCCCGCAATACTAATATTAGCGCCCGTATCTGTATTTTCATTTTTAGCTTGTACATCTTTTGTTTTTATCATACAGGTCACTTTATAAGGCGTATTGGGTGTTACCTTTATATTTTTATAAAAGGTAGCATCATTGTAATCTACATTTTCAATTTTATAACTATTCATTTGTGAATATTTCACTTGATTATCTCTTATAAAATGAGAGGCACCACTTTGAAATTCTGCCTTTGTGTACTCATTAAAATTATACTTTTCATAAATGGTATAACCAACTATCAAGGCTACGACGATGATTAACAAAGAAATCAATCTGCTAACCCATTTTTTCTTTTGTCCTTCCATTTGCATAACTTCCTTTTCATTTTCTTGACTTCTATTATACTTTCTTTTAAGCAGAAAAGCAATACCTTGGCTTGTTTGTTCCTTTTATATCCTTATTTTAAAATACCCGTATTTTTCTTTTACAAAGAAAAGCAAAAAAGTTGTCAAAAAGACTTTTCTCTTTGACAACTTTCTCTTATTTAATAACTTCTACATCTAATTGTAAGTTTTCACCATTGATAGTTGTATTGGTATAGCTATCTCTTTGCATATTATAAGTAATATCTTCTGCTAATGTATCTGTTTTAATATCTGTCTCATATTTTTTAATAATCTCTTCTAATGCTACATTTCCAGCTACATATAAATGAATTTTATCTAATACTTCAAAGCCACTATCTTTTCTCATATTTTGTACTTTTGATAAAATTTCTCTAACATAGCCTTCTTCTCTTAATTCTTCTGTAATATGCGTATCTAAGATAACTCCTATTTCTCCTTCGCCAGCAAAAGCATACCCTTCTTTTCCTTGCATTGTTACTAGTAGATTTTCACTATTTAATACAATTTGTGTATCTGCAATGGTAATTGTCTCTTCTCCACCATTTTGTACTTTTGTAGCCAGTTTCATTTGGTCATGTTTTGCAATTTCAGCCTTGATATTAGGAATTAATTTTCCGTAGGCTTTACCCAATACTGGTAAATTAGGTTTTATCTCAAAGTCTACATATTGAGACATATCTGCACCAAGAACGACTTTTTTAATATTTAATTCTTCCTTAACAATATCTCCATAATATTCTGGAAGTTCTGATACAGAAATTAACATTTCAGAAAGTGGTTGCCTATTTTTAATATTAGCAGCATTTCTAGCACTTCTTCCTAATTTTACAATCGTATATGCTAAGTCCATTTCTTCTTCCAAAGCTTTATCAATAGCCTCTTTATCTACTTCTGGCCAATCACATAAATGTATACTCTCTGGTGCTTTTTCATCTAAACCAACAACTAAGTTTTGGTAAATTTCTTCTGTCAAAAATGGTACAAAAGGTGCTGCTACTTTACACAAGGTTACTAATACATGATATAGTGTTGCAAATGCTGCTTTTTTATCCTCTGTTAATTCATGAGCCCAAAATCTAGCTCTATTTCTACGTACATACCAATTAGACAATTCATCTGTAAAACTTTCTATTTGTAAAGCACTACCAATAATATCATAATTTTCAAGCTTTTCATCTACTTCTTTTACTAACGTATTTAATTTAGAAATAATCCATTTATCCATTACATTATCTGATGTTATCTTACCAAATATAAGTGGATTTATTTGGTCTATTTCTGCATATAACACATAGAAAGAATAAACATTCCATAAAGTACTTAAGAATTTTCTTTGTGATTCTTCTACATCTTTAATAGAAAATCTAGTTGGAAGCCATGGGGCACTTGCTGTATAAAAATGCCATCTGGTTGCATCTGCTCCAACAGAGTTTAATACATCGAAAGGATCTACAACATTTCCTAAGTGTTTAGACATTTTTAAACCTTTACTATCTAATACGTGTCCTAGTACGATACAATTTTCAAAAGCAGGTTTATCAAAAATACAAGTAGAAATAGCAAGTAATGTATAAAACCATCCTCTTGTTTGGTCCACAGCTTCTGATATAAATTGTGCTGGGAAGTTTTGCTCAAATAGTTCTTTGTTTTCAAATGGGTAATGTAATTGTGCAAAAGGCATAGAACCAGAATCAAACCAACAGTCAATAACTTCTTTTTCTCTTATCATGTCTTTACCACATTCTGGACAAGTTAGATGGATAGGGTCTAAATAAGGTTTATGTAACTCAATATTTTCTGGTACATTCTTTCCTTTTTGTTTTAATTCTTCGATAGAACCTATACATTCCATATGTCCACATTCCGTACATCTCCAAATAGGAAGTGGTGTACCCCAATAACGGTCTCTAGAAATTCCCCAATCAATTACGTTTTCTAAGAATTTTCCAAAACGACCTGTACGAATAGTGTCTGGCATCCAATTGATTTGGTTATTATTTGCCAATAATCTATCACGTACAGCTGTCATTTTTACAAACCAACTCTCTTTTGGATAATATAGAAGTGGTGTATCACATCTCCAGCAATGAGGATAACTATGCGTATGTTTAGCAGAACTAAATAATTTATTTTGTTTAGCAAGCCAAATACAAATATCTTTATCACAATTTTTAACAAATTTACCTGCCCAAGGTTCTACTTCTTCTACAAATTTTCCTTCTTTATCCACTAAATTCACAAAGGCAATACCATTTTGTTTTGAAACAAAACTATCATCTTCACCATAAGCTGGTGCAATATGTACAATACCAGTACCATCTGTTAAAGTAACATAGTCTCCATGAATTACTACAAAAGCTTTACCTTCTACTTGTGTAAAAGGCATTAATTGTTCATACTCCATACCTAATAATTCAGAGCCCTTTACCTCTTTTATAACTTCATATTCCATATTCTTTAAAACTTCTGGAATTAAGTCTTTGGCTAAAATATAAACCTCTTCTGAACCTTCTTCTTGCATTTTACCATCGATAATTGGTTTTGCGACCTTTACATAACTGTACGTATACGCTTTATTTACGCAAAGTGCTAAGTTTGATGGAAGTGTCCAAGGAGTCGTTGTCCAAGCTAAGAAATAAACATTTTCTTCTCCTTTTACCTTAAATTTACAAGTACAAGTTAAATCCTGTACATCTTTGTAACCTTGTGCCACTTCATGAGAAGAAAGCGCTGTTCCACATCTTGGACAATAAGGCATAACTTTATGTCCTTGATATAGTAGTCCTTTATTCCACATTTGTTTTAAAGCCCACCATTCTGATTCAATATAAGGATTATGATAGGTTACATAAGGATGTTCCATATCTACCCAATACCCTATTTGGTCAGTCATCTTCTCCCACATAGAGACATAAGTAAATACACTATCTTTACACTGGTCAATAAACTTTTCTACACCATAATCTTCAATTTGTTCTTTACCGGAAATGCCTAGTTTTTTCTCTACTTCTAATTCCACTGGAAGTCCATGTGTATCCCATCCAGCCTTACGGATAACATCATACCCTTTCATAACTTTATACCTAGGAATAATATCTTTCATAACCCTCGTTAAAATATGTCCAACATGAGGCTTTCCATTAGCCGTAGGTGGTCCATCATAAAAAGTAAAATACCTTTTTCCTTTATTTTTATCAAAGTTTTTATGAATAACATCTTTATCTTTCCATAACTTTGTCACTTCCTTTTCCATTCCTACAAAGCCATCTTCCTTTAACTCTACTTTCTTATACATGTCTTTCCTCCTTTTTCTTTTTGTCCATCGGTACCTGGTCCCAATGGACAAAACTGTCCACAGGGGACACATCTACTTTAAATAGTTTTTTTCTATTTCTTCTACTAATTCAAATCTATGTTTTTGACCAGTTACATTGTCTACCCTATCTACTGGTATTTCTTCTAGAAACATTTTTTCTGGTCTTACCCATATATTTCCCTCTCCATCCTGTCTATTATATAAAGATTTATAAATGACCATTCTTTCTTTTGTTTCTGATGATTGACCAATATTTTCTACAAAATAATAATTTCCTTTAAAGTGTCTGTAAACTCTTCCTATTTTCACTTCTTCCATTTTTTATACTTCCTCCTTTTCATTTTTTCTATAAAAAAAACCTTCTCATCCTATCAAAATAGGACGAAAAGGTTATCTTTTCCGTGGTACCACCTAAATTAAAAATTGTCTTTTCTCTTACAATTTTTCACTTATTCTCTTTAACGCAGAGAGAGAGAGTATTACGTCTATACTTAATCTTTATATAAATTTCAGTATAAAAACAACATAGGTGATAACAAATAAAATAGGCTCTGCTAGAATCTCACCACTCTCTAGCTCTCTTTAGACTTGTTTTATTTGTGTTGTCCTTGTTTTTGTCTTTTCTATTCATGTTATTTATCATAACATTTTTTATTTTAAAATGCAATACTATTTTTCCTATTTTTCTTGGAAATCGAAGTTTAGATGTAACTTCTTTATTGGATTAAAATATTTTTTGAAAAAAATCGGTAGGCTATTTCCGTTCTCTATTTATTTTCTTAGCCCACCAATTTCTAATAATTCCATCATTTTTATTTTATTTTTTTCATTTTCTTGTTTTAAATATATGATATCTTTTCTATGTTCTTCTATGTTCTTATTGGCATCTTCTCTTGTATCAAATAGTATGGATATTTTATCTGCATATTCTTTTTCCATTAGCATTGTGGAGTTTTCTACTACTGTTAAACAATCTATTACTTCTCTTATTTGTAACTCTACTTTTCTAAATCTATTTTCCATTTCGTTCTGTATATTTTTTATGTTTTTTTGCATGTTTTTTATATCTAATTGCATATTTTTTATTTGTGATTGCATAATCTCCATTTCAGACTGCATATTCTTCATTTCTGTATGTAAAGTTGTCATCTCTGTTTGCATGGTCTGCATTCCAGTATGTAAAGTTGTCATCTCTGTTTGCATGGTCTGCATAGTTACTTGCATCGTCTGTAAAATTTCTAAAATCTGTATTTGTGCATTTGTTTCCATTTGATTCTACCTCCTTCCTTATGTGAGTTGGTACCTCGGTAGTTTTAAGTATAACATATACAAAATACCTTTTCTATATATTTACTCAATTATATGAAAAAATCTTTCGACATAATCTTTTACAATTAAAAAAAATTGTTAGATTTTGTCTAACAATTTCTTATAATTTCTATGCCGTTTCTTCTTTATTTGTATTCTTTCTAATAGGTTTTTCTTTCTCTTTAATCACTTTATTTTCATTAATAACTAATGTAGGTGACTCTTGATTTACCACTGTATTTCTAGTAACAATACATTTTTCTATCTTAGGGTTAGAAGGAATCTCAAACATAATGTCTCTCATAATTTCCTCAATAATTGACCTAAGTCCTCTAGCACCTGTCTTTCTTTCTATCGCCTTATCTACAATAGCTTCTAAAGCTTCTTGTTCAAATTCTAACTGTACTTCATCTAATCTTAACAACTTCTGATACTGTTTAATCAAAGCATTCTTAGGTTTTGTTACAATTTCAATTAAAGTACTTCTATCTAATTCTCTTAAAGTTGCTACAATTGGTAATCTTCCTACAAACTCTGGAATTAACCCAAATTTTAATAAATCTTGTGGTAATAATTCTTCATAAACTTTATATTTATCCACTTCTTTACTACTTTTTACATCTGCACCAAACCCGATAGCTTTTGTACCAATACGTTCATTAATAATTTTATCTAATCCTTCAAACGCACCTCCACAGATAAATAAAATATTTTCTGTGTTAATTTGTATTAACTCTTGATGTGGATGTTTTCTACCACCTTGCGGTGGAACAGAAGCTACTGTCCCTTCTACGATTTTTAGTAGTGCTTGTTGTACCCCTTCACCACTAACATCTCTTGTAATAGAAGGATTTTCAGATTTTCTAGTTATCTTATCTATCTCATCTATATAAATAATACCTTTTTCTGCTTTCTCCACATCATAATCTGCATTTTGAATTAATTTAAGAAGAATATTTTCTACATCCTCGCCTACATAACCGGCCTCTGTTAAAGTTGTCGCATCAGCAATAGCAAAAGGCACTTTTAAAATTCTAGCAAGTGTTTGTGCTAATAAAGTCTTTCCACATCCTGTTGGACCTAATAGTAAGACATTACTTTTTTGGATTTCCACATCATCCTCATTTTTTTGTGGATAATTAATACGTTTATAATGGTTATATACTGCTACTGCTAATGTTTTTTTTGCTTCGTCTTGACCAATTACATAGCTATCCAAAATTTGCTTAATTTCTGCTGGACTAGGTAACTTCTCTTCTTCCTTTGTATTTAAAGTATAGGTTGCATCCTCTTGGCTACAACTATCATTATCTATAATGTTAGAGCAAACTTTGATACACTCATCACAGATAAATACACCTGGTCCTGCAATAATTCTTTCTACAGCGTCCTGTGATTTACCACAAAATGAGCATTTTACATTATTATTCTTAGTCACTTTTCTTCTCCTTTTACTTCTATCTTTTATTCTTTGGTTATTATTATCTTTTCTATTTTATTTTATGCTTTTTTCTCCAAAATGCCATCAATTAATCCATATTCTAAAGCTTCTTGTGCAGTCATCCAATGGTCTCTTTCTGTATCTCTATTAATTACTTCAATTGGTTGACCTGTCTTCTGACTTAATAATTGATTTAACTTTTCTCTAGTCTTAATCATATGGTCTGCGTGAATTTTAATTTCTGTCGTTTGTCCTGCAATACCATTTCCACCAATTAATGGCTGATGAATTAGAATTTCAGAATTTGGTGTAGCAAATCTCTTTCCTTTTTCACCTGATGCTAATAATACAGAACCCATACTAGCAGCTAAGCCAATACACATAGTAGAAACTGGGCATTTAATATAATTCATAGTATCTACAATCCCCATACCATCTGTAATAGAACCTCCAGGGCTATTAATATACAAGAAAATTTCTTTATCTGGATCTTCCGACTCTAAAAATAATAATTGTGCAATGACTAAACTAGCAGAAGTAGGATTGACATCCTCTCCTAAAAATATAATTCTATCTTTTAATAATCTTGAGAAAATGTCATATGACCTTTCTCCTTTAGCGGTTTGTTCAATAACATAGGGAACTAAACTATTTTCTAACATTTTTATATCCTCCTCTTTTTTTATGTATAAAAGCGTAAAAAGTTAGTGGCAAATCCTTCCTTATTTTAAAATGAATGTTCACCCCTAACTTTTCCCTTTATTACTCTATTTTATTTTGGCATTTTCTACAATAAAGCTAATTGCTTTTTCTGTTTTAATACCATCTGCTATATAATTTTTTAAATTTTCGTTCTCCAATAATTCTTCTGCATCTCTACCATAATTTTTAGCCATTTCTTCTACTTTTTCTTTTACATCTTCTTCAGATGCTTCTATCTTCTCAGCTGCAATAATGGCATCTAAAACTAATCTAGTCTTTACAGAATTAGTAGCTTGCTCTTCAAATTCTTTTCTCATATCCGCTTCTGTCTTATTCATCATTTGAAGATATTGTGTTAAAGCTAATCCTTGATACGATAATTTTTGTTCGATATCTTTTACCATATTATCTGTTTCTGTCTCAATCATACCAGAAGGGATTTCTACCTCTACGTCTTCGCAAACTTTCTTAATAGCTGCTTCTTCTGTCTCATATTTTGCTTTTGATTGATTTTCTTGTTCTAATTTTTCTTGAATACTTGCTTTTAACTCTTTTAAAGTATCAAATTCACTAACATCTTTAGCAAATTCATCATCTAAAGCAGGTAATTCTTTTTTCTTAATTTCATGTAATTTTACTTTAAAAGTAGCTTCTTTTCCTGCTAAGTCTTCAGAGAAATATTCTTTTGGGAAAGTTACTGTAATCTCTTTTTCCTCATCTATTTTCATACCAATGATTTGGTCTTCAAAGCCTGGAATAAAAGTATTACTTCCAATTACCAATTCATGATTTTCTGCTTTTCCGCCTTCAAAAGCAACACCATCTACAAAACCTTCAAAATCAATAATGGTTGTATCACCATTTTCTACTGGTTTATCTTCTACATTAACCAATCTTGCATTTTTTTCTTGCATATGTCCTAATTCATGTTCGATGTCTTCATCTTTTACAGTATACTCTACTTTTTTAAGTTCTATACCTTTATATTTTCCAAGTTTGATTTCTGGTCTTGTTTGAATAACCGCTGTAAAAATTAATTCTTTACCTTTTCCAATTTGTGAAATATCTATATCTGGTCTACTAACTGCTTCTATGTTATTGTCTTTTAATTCTTGTTCAAAGATTTCTGGAACTAATTCATTAAAAGCATCCTCATAGAAGATTTCAGAGCCATAATGTTTTTCAACTATATTCATTGGTGCTTTTCCTTTTCTAAAACCAGGAATATTAAAGTATTTTGCATTTTTAGCATATACCTTTTTAATAGCTTCATCAAATTTTTCTGATTCGATGACAAAACTTAATTTTAACTCATTATTTTTGTCCGTTTTTTCTACTTTCATACTCATTTTAAATTCATCCTTTCATGCTACCAAAATCTATTTAGCTTGTTTATTATATCATATTTTTTTTAGAATGCAAGTCCCAAAAGGAAAAAAATAGAAAGTATGTGTGAAAATAAAGCCACATACTTTCTATCCTTTTTCTATTTGGCAATTCTGACTGCCTCTTTATCTAAATAAATCTCGATTGACTGTAATTCCTTTGCAAAACTTAAATCATGCGTAATAGAAATGACAATCGCCTGTTTCTGTTGCTGATAAGTTTTCAAGATTCTAGCTATGTTTTTCATATTTTCATGGTCTAATGCAGATGTCGGTTCGTCTAATAACCAAACCTTTGGTTTTAAAGCTAGTCCCACTGCAAAGCTTAATCTTTGACTTTGTCCACCAGATATCTCGCTATTAAACTCTCCCACTTTTTTATTAGCTTGTCCTTCTAAGCCCAACATAGCCAAAATTTGCATTGCCTCTTCTTTTTCCTTTTTGGTGACGGTTATCTTTCTGGCTTTATATGCCATTAAAACATTTTTATACACGCTACACCAAGGAAAATCAGCATAATGCTGATGAAGCATATACACATCCGGATTAGCCTTTTGTAGAATTTGCTCATCTAAGAAAATACGCCCTGTCTCATGTTCTTTTAACCCTGCAATTGTCCGCATCAGGGTAGTCTTTCCACAACCAGACTCTCCTAAAAGTGTATAAATGCCAGGAGCAAATTCTCTTGAAAAATGCTGATAAATTGTCTGGTAGGTTCCATCTGGTTGTTCATAACTGATAGTTAAATCTTCTAATGTTAGTTTACTCATCTTCCCGATACCTCCATGCAAATTTCTTCTTAATTATCCATTTTCCTATTTTATCAAATAAAATATTAATAGCAATGATGGTAAGCAAGGCTGCAAAAACCATTTTGGTATTTCCTCTAGCACTTCCTATATACATTAAATGACCTAGTCCCCAATTCGCATTTGTAACTTCTGCTATGATTACATACGTCCACCCCACACCATAAAGAGAAATAAAATTTCTTAAAAGTTCTGGGGTTGTATACGGAATTACCACATACCAAATACTTCTTACATCGCTAAATCCCATAGTAGTAGCTGTTTCTAAAACACGCTTATCTACATCTTCAAACTCATGAATGACAATCGGAAGATATTGTAAAAAAACAGCAATAAAGATTAGTAAAATCTTCATATCTTCTCCAATACCTATAAAAAGCATTAACAAGGGTGAAAACGCTGTAATGGGAATATAGCGTAAAAAGTTAATCATTGGACTTAACACATAGTTGATTGCCGTTACTTTCGCAATGATAAGCCCTAACGGAATTGCAATAGCTCCTGCTAAAAAAACAGCCATCGTGATTCTTTTAAAAGAAGCCACTATATGCCATACCAAATCTCCCTTTACCATAGTTATCCACGTTTGGATGGTTTCCAAAGGGGTTGGTATAAATAAAGAATTATTGACTATGGTACTTAATAAATACCATAATACCAATAATGCAATAAACACGAAAACCGAAATTATCCGTTTTACTGATTTTTCCATTTTCTACTCCTTTAGTGAAAATGGTGGCTCCTTTTACAGAGCCACCACCTGTTTTAGTTTTATTATAAAACTAGTTTCTTACTGTCCGCTCTTAAAGAAAATATCTGTACGGCGGTTTTGGATGCGTCCATCTTCTGTGTCGTTGGATGCTACAGGGTTACTTGCTCCGTTTCCAATAATGATGAAGCGATTTTCATCAATTCCCTGTGCCTCTAAATAAAGTGCAATTGCTTTGGCTCTTTCATAAGAAAGATTCTTGCCGCTTTCAGGTCCTCCACCTACATCGGCTGTATTACCTTCAATCTGAATATAAACACCATTTAAGTTCTTTGCAATCTCTGCAAATTCATTTAATGGTTTATAACTGTCTGCCTGGATAACCGCAGAATCTCCTCCAAAATTAACGGTTAGAGATTTTGAAAGTAATGCCTCTGTGTTAGGTTTTTCCTGTGCGACTTTCTTTTCATCCTCTGTGAAAACGACTACTTCTTCTGCTACCACTTTTTCATATTTTTCTTTTAATGCTTCTATACAAGAAGTATCAAAAGCTGTTTGTGCATCATTCGGGTTTGCCTTTTCACCGATAGAAAGCCAAATACTACTCATATCTGAGAACATGGTAATTGCTTCATCTGTCAATAATGACATATTTTGTTTCCAACTGGTTAACTTAGCGCCTTCTGCCATAGAAATAATGCTTTCTTCTGTTTCTTCTGCAAATAAAGGCATTTCTCTAATGGCTTCAAAGTCAGTCATATAGTTATCGGCTGCTTCTAAGGCTCCATCAATCAATTTGGAAATTTGTGCTTCATTTTCTTTCAAGAAATCTTCTCTAAATACTAACCCATCCAAAATCAAATTTGTTGCTTCTTTTGTACTAAACAGTACTCTAGCGCCTGTTGTATTTTGTGCTTGGGTTAAGAAAGGTTCCCAGGTTGCTGCTGCATCTGCTTCTCCTGAAAAAAATACTCTTGCAGCATCATCTGGTGTCTCTACTAAAATGTAGTTACTTCTAATTGTCTTTTTTTGTTCTTCTGTCAAATCACTTGCTTCAATCAACCATTCCACTAAGGTTTGAGCTTCTGAGAATTGTGGAATAGCAATTTTATTGCCTACCAAAGATTCGATACTTGTAATCGAAGATTTGGAGATAATACCATCTCCTCCATTACTAAAATTCGTAATGTATACCATTTTTACAGGAACGTTGGACTGTTTAAACTTCTGGTTTAAAAAAGCATACCGGTTAACTGTATATCCTGCTGCTGCCGTTTCTCCTTTAATTAACATATTGGAACTTGCCGTAGCATCATTGGATATCACATATTCTACCTGAATGCCATTTTTGGCATTAATAGAATCCGGTTTTGTTGTTAAACCACCATTGGCATCTAACAAGCTTTTCCAGCCAATCCATTCATCAATAGTAATCCGAATGGTATCTGTTTTTTCTTCCTGCTTTGCGACAGAATTCTGTGCTACAGATTCTGCTGCCATTGTTTCTTCTTTTACAGTTTCTTTTTTTGTCTCCTCTTTATTTTTACTTATCTGCTGGTCTTTCACCTTGCCGATTACAACATATGCCGTACCAGCAATGACAAATAAAATCAATGCCAATAAAATGCCAGCGACTACTTTACCTGCTGTATTTAATTTACGTCCTCTCATTTTGTCAGTCTCCTTTTCTTAGTCACTCCTACTGGTTATCGGGTTTTACGCAATCCACTAAACTTTGAATATAGTCATCTGCTTCATTGGCTCTTGCTCTCTTTTCTGCCTTTAATTTCTGTGCATCATAAGAACTATCCCAAGAAGCTTTAGCGCCCATCCCCATCTTCTCCTGCTCATCGGCATATTCGCCAAATTGCTCTAAAATTCGGTCGATGTCGCTCGATACCCTACTTTCATCGAACTGTGAATAGATTTCCTGAGCAGCTTTACCA
>CATXTS010000035.1 GCA_958402495.1 uncultured Clostridiaceae bacterium | reverse complement strand
GGAATTATTTCATCTATAGCAACACCTTCTCTATGTTCTACCAAAATTTCTATTTCATATTTATTAACCATTTTTGTTAGCATTCCTATGCTCACTACTATGTACTTTTCCCTATTTTCTTTTATCCCTTTAATTATATCTAAAACTACATCTTTTCTATTTTCTTGCATAGCAATTAAGGAAATCTCACCATTTTCTAGCATTCCCATAGCAAATGGATAAAAACCAATAATAGGAGGATATAGGTTTGTGATTCCTATTAAATGCTCCTTTGCTATCTTTATACTTTCCTCAAGAACTTGCTCTACTTGTTCTTGTGCTTCCAATGATGTTACTTCTTTCCATGGTAATACTTCTTCCACTAATTGAAGTATATAGTCACCAAAATCTTCCGCTAATACGGCTGTCATTTCAAATTTATCTCCCATATATATTCCTTCAATTACTCTTGGCTCTCCTTCACTATTAAGATTGTCATAATCTAAATACGCTGTATAACCATCATCTAAAAAAAGGATTGGTATCCATTTTAATGGTAGTCCATAATTTTTCCTATCTGAAATCGCTGTTTCTACCATACCACCTTGACACATCCCTGAAGAATCTACTTCAATAATTCCATAAAAATCATATCCAAAAAATACTATATAACTATATTCCCTTAAATATTCGTATAATTCTCTTGAAAATGCAATTCCTAGTTCTTCTTCTGCTTTTTTTATTATTTCATCTGATACCCCTTTTCCTGCTCCATAAAAATCACATTTTTTTGCTAGTTCCATTGCTTCTTTAAAATTGGCATAACTCACGACTATTTCCTCCTTATATTAAAGGTAGTGTAAAGTTTATTTATAAAATATTTTTATTTAAGTATGTAATACTTATCATAGATTTTCTATTTTCTTGCAGCCTACTTTACACTACCATATTACACTATTTATTTGGTACTACTGACTCATTTAATTTATTAGTAAATATACTCACCATTGTACCACCTATATCTTTGAACTCTTCTGGAATGTAACCAATATTGTTCCATCTCCATTTCCAATATGAACTATTCCAACTGGCATTTTGTTTTCTATCTATTTGAGAATGATACCCAGGTTTAGTTAATACATGTAAAGTTTTATTGTTCTCACGATGTTTAGTTGCCAATATTTCCATAACTGGTCCATCCTTTTGACCTATATGATGTAGATTAATTGCTTCTCCATCTTTTCCCATCACAGCAAGATGTTTAGACTTTCTTTCAGTATAATTTCTTTTTTGTTTATCAATTGCTTTTAAGTCTGTTATTCTTTTATCTAATGTAACTTCCTTCTTTTCTATTTCTAAAGTATATTGACTTGGTCCAAGCTTATCAATCGCCACTTGTGTTACCTTTGCACCTATAGGTGCCGTGACTGCTCCTACTATTCCTGATAGTGCCACTTCGCTGAAACTAAAATCTCGTATATCCTTCGTTACTGATTGATATATTACATTGCTTGCCATACTTGATACTGCACCTTTTATCGCGTAATCTTCTATCCACTTAACTCCTTTTGATGTTACATTGCCACTCATTCCAAAAGTTCCTACTCCTACCACTGTTGTAAGTCCATTAATATTTGCTTCTCTCCACTCTACTTCTCCTGTTACTATTTTTTGATTTACTGCATTACCTAATGTCCCTGATAAATATGCTGTACCTAAAAGAGTAGGCATTCCTAATGGGGCTGCTAATCCTAATGAACCTCCTATTATTGCTCCTTCTACAAATGCTCCTCCTGCTTTTATCCAATCTATACCATTTCCAGCCAACAAATCCCCTATAATACTTGCTCCAGAACTAAAAACTCCTCCAATAAAGCCAGTAACAACAGGAATTGCAAAATGTCCATTTGGGTCATTATATCTTAGTGGATTACTTCTTGCATATACATATTGGTTCAAACTAAGAGGGTCATTAATCTCACCTCTATAGGTATCTTCTGATATAAACCTTGCTATCTCTGGATTATAATACCTATTTAATAAATAATAATTTTTTGTCTCCTTGTCGTAATAGTAGCCTG
Source organism: uncultured Clostridiaceae bacterium (assembly GCA_958402495.1). Classification (GTDB taxonomy): domain Bacteria; phylum Bacillota; class Clostridia; order TANB77; family CAG-508; genus UMGS1663. Next base: position 13,314 of record CATXTS010000035.1, on the reverse strand, counting down.
CATACTGATAAGGGTTATCCATTTGCTCTTCTTGTGCAATGATATTTCCAAATTCATCATAACCATATCGATTTAATAAGTTACTATTTTCATCTAGTATTTGTACAACATCACCATGTCCATTATACATATAATATCCTAATTGTTCAGGTGTACTTCTAGCTATTAAATTAATGCCATACACATTTTTAGCTATTTGTTCATTATGCTCATTTAACTCTAAAATCACTTGATTTCCTTCATAGAAATATTTAGTGGTATGTCCTCCACTTGTTTTTTCTATTCGGTTTCCTAAGACATCATATTGATATGTTGTTTCTATACCATTTTCTATTGTTTTAATCAATTCATTTTTGCTATTATAAGTATTTTGTGTTATTACTTCTTCATTTTTTTGTACTTGTATTTCATTACCATTATGGTCATAGGTATATACCGTTACACTATTATCTGCCTCTATTTTCTTAACTAACTGATTTTTCTGGTTGTACTCATATTGAATAACTTTATCGCCTTCATTAGTTGTTAGCGTTTCTTTGATTCTGTTACCAGCACCATCATAAGCATATACTGTCCTTTTACCATCTTGCTTCTTACTAACCTCTAATAGCATATCTAAAGCATTATAAGTATAGCTTGTCTCTCCTAACTCATCTATTTTTTTAGTCACATTGTTATTGTTATCATATTCATAGGCATATTTTGAAATTTCTGTATTATCCGCTTTTTTGTTTACTTATTCTTTTAATGTATTATCTGGATAATACGTATATTGCTCTATTGTTCCATTTGGATAAATAGTCTTTTCTAATGCACCATTGGCATAATAGGTATATGTAGTTGTTTTTCCTTTATTGGTAACTTGCAGTTGTCTTCCTACCTTATCATAAATCTTTTCTACTGTATCGTTATAAGGGTCTGTTGTTATTTCTTTATATTGTCCTGGTTCTAGTGATTCAATTATATCATACTCATAAGTAAAAGTAAACTCTTGATTGTCTCTATATTCTTTTTTCGTAATGGTTCTATTTAGTGCGTCATATTCTCTTACTGTTTGTAATTGTCCATTTACAATGGTTTGTATTAAATTATCATTATTGTCATACACATATTCTACAATTTCATCACCAACAGTTTCCTTTATTAACCTTCCAGCATTATCATAGGCATATTCTATCAGTGCTTGGTTCTTTGTTTTCCTTGTTTGTAGTTCATCTCTTTGGTTATATATTTTCTCGTCAAAATAGGAAAGCCCATCTACTGTTTTTATTTCATTACTTTGTGCATCATATTCACTGTTTGTTACATTTCCTCTAGTATCTACTTTCTTTACTAAATTTCCATTGACATCATATTCATAACTTGCTTTTTGTGATAAAGCATCTATTACTTCTATTAACTCATTTTTTACATTATACAGATAGGTAGTTACATTTCCATTTTTATCGGTTTGTTTAATCATATTGCCTTCCCTATCATATTCATATTTTTGTGAAAAGCCTTCTTGGTCTATTTTTTCAATTAAATTATCTAAACTATCATATTTATAAATAAGTGTATTTCCTAAAGCATCTATGCTTTTAGTCTGTCTATTGTTTTTATCATATTCTAAAGTTTCTACTACTTGCCCATAAGCATTCGTAGTTGTCTGTAATCTACCAAAAGCATCATAAGTATGGGTGGTCTCATTTCCTAAATAATCAGTTTCTTTTATTCTATTATCCATTTCATCATAGGCATAGGTAGTAGTTTGTCCAAGGGCATTTGTTTTCGTTAATTGTCTACCAATGGCATCGTAGGTATAAGTGGTTATATTTCCATTACCATCTATTTGCTTAATAATATTTCCCACTTTATCATACTCATAGGTGTTCTGTATATTTTTCTCATCCCCCATAGATAACTTTTCATATAACTCATCATTTAACAGACTATAGGTATATTGTCTTGCTCTGCCTGTGTTATCTGAAGCCTTGGTCATATTTCCTTGTACATCATACACATAATTTTCTACCAATTCATTGTTATGGTTATAAAATTCTATGATTTCATTTTGATTGTTATAGGTATGCCTTGTCCAATTTCCCTTTGCATCTATTTCGAATACATATCGGTTTGTATAATCATAATGATATTCTTTAACTACTTTCTCTTCTGCATTTTCCTTATTTTTCCTAACCATTTCTTTTAGCAAATTATGCATATCATCATAGCTATATGTATGAATAACTTGTTCATTTCTCTCTTCAATCAGATTATCTTCTACGTCATATATTTTCTCAGATACATGATTTTGTGCATCAACTACTTTGATAAGACGATTTAATTTATCATATGTATAAGTAGTTATATTGCCTTCTCCATCTACTTCTTTTATTAGATTATTTGCTTTATCGTATTCATACGTTTTTTCTATTATATCTAGAAAATCACTCACATCATATCTTTGTTTTTCTGCTATTCTATTTCCCCACTTATCATATTGGTAGTCTATAACACCTTTTCCATCTTGTAATCTTTTTGAAGTAACTTGTCCTATCCAATCTACCGTATACTGTATGCTATATCCTAAGGCATTGGTTTCTTTTACTAAATGATTTAAAGCATTGTATGTATAATGGGTACTATTTCCATTACCATCTATACTTTCTATTATATTGCCAACATGGTCATAGATGTTTTGTGTTACTATTTCTTGATTGTCTTTTATTTCTTGTTTCTTTATGACTCTATCTAAACCATCATAAGTATAAATCGTATTTTTGCCATCTGCTTCTATCTGTTTCGTCATATTACCATTTTTATCATATTCATACAGTGTCTGCTTACCATTCTCAACTTTTTCAACAATCTTTCCTACTTGATTATAAGTATAGGCTATACTACTTCTTTTATTTTCTTCTTGTTCTTTAAAACTAATCACTATCTTTGTAACATTTCCTATGTTATCATAAGTATAGGCTTCTTCTTCTCCCGTCCATTTATTTACCTTTAATTTATTACCAGCTGCATCATATTGATAATGAATTTGTGTATAATTTTCACCTATCAATGCATCTAATGAACTAAGATAATCTTTAGACATTTTCTCTTCTATTCTTCTTCCGGTTTTATCATAAGCATATGTAGTTACTCTATAAGTATCTTGTGCTACCATAACCGCTTCTTTTAGCAATCTTCCTGCTTCATCATAGGTATAATAGGTATATCCTCCATTTTCATCTCTTTGAGATGTTTTGGCGCCAACTGCATTATACCAATATAATTTTACATATCCATCATCTTCTTCTGCAATCAAGTTTCCTAAATAATCATAGCTTTTTTTACTAGTATGGTAATTTTGGTCATCTAAATATGTTTTTTCAATTACTTTATTGGAATACACTGTTAAATCATATTCTAGGCTTTTTAAAAGAATGGAAGCTTGTTCTTTGCTTTCTTGCATATGAACCTGTACTAGCCTATTTAGTTGGTCATAGGTATAGGTATATATACAGCCATTTGGTTGTACTTCCTTGATTTTATTACCATATATATCATAGGTATAAGTTGTTGTATTTCCCAATTTATCTACTACTTTAACTACATTTCCCGCAATGTCATATTCTCTAGTCTCTATATTACCATTTTTATCTACTAATTTTATTAAATTTCCATTTACATCATATTCTGTAATTTCTACATTTCCATAAGGGTCTATTGTCTTATAAAGTTTACCAAACTGATACTCATAAGTCGTTATATTGCCACTGGCATCTGTTTGACTGGTTATCCAACCAAGAGTATTATAGCTAGCCGTTTTCTCTTTTCCTATTGGGTTAATCGTTTTTACTAGATTGCCATATTGGTCATATTCATAAGAGGTAATACCACCTTCTCCATCTATTTTCTTAGATACTAGTCCTTTTATATTTCCATCACTATAGATATACTGGATAGTTTCTCCTAAAGGCTTTTTTTCTTCTAATAAGGTAATACCATCTGGGGCATATACATATTCCGTTACATGGTTTAATTCATCAGTATATTTGATAACACTATTTTTTTCATTATATTCGTATTGCTTTTGACTTTCATCTGGATTAATTTGTGTACATACATTTCCCCTATCATCATATTCATATCTTGTAGTTCCTTTACCTAATTGTGTTTTAGAAGTAATTTCTCCAAATTTATTTTTTCCCTCTATAGAAGAATATGTTGTACTTTCACTATCTCCGTTAGGATAAGTAATTAAGGTTTCATATCCACTAGTATCAAAGTATTTTGTTATTTTATTTCCATTGTTATCTTGTATCTGCGTGTTACTGGTATTATATTTATAGTTTTCCGTCTTTCCTGTAGCATATGTAATAGTTGCTAACTTTGGTGTATATTCTGTTTTAGCATAGGTAACTCTTTCTATTACATTACCATTTTCAGATATATTTGTTAAAAAACCATTTATATCATACTGGTAATCTATTTTCTTAGAATTAACGTTGGTAACACTAGTTAGTAAACCTTTTTCATTATAAGTGTAAGTTACTTTTCTGTTTAAAGGATCTATGATTTCTCCTACTTTTCCAGCATCATTATAATTTATAGTATACATTCTACCTGCATAATCTATTACCTTATCTATTTGTCCTTTTGTATTAAATTGTATTTGTGTGCGATTTCCATACTTATCTAAAATACCAGTTAATTTTCCAGTCTCATAATCATAGATATATTTTTCTTGCTCTTTTGTTGTGACTATATATTCTCCATTTTGCAAACTCATTGTATTTCTACTATTTACTGCTATGTACTTGTTATCGTCTGTTTTTTCATATAAAATGACTTGTCCTGTTGGTAAATTTACTAATACTCTATTTTCCTCTGTCTCATAACATTCTATCTTAGATTCAAATCCTACGGTCCATCCTTGCCCTAAACTATTTACTTCTAAGTTTTTAGAATTATACACTCTCTTAAAACCATCACTTACGTTTTCCACCTCTAAATCCAAATCATCATATTGCTTACTATAATTTCCAGTATAAGAATCTACACCAGGTACCCCATAATGTATCATTTCTTCTGATATTCTTACCTTTTCAAACTCTGCAATAGTTTCTTGGTTTCTTATAAAGGTTTCATTTTTAGGGTTCACTATATATTTATTGGTATCTTCTATGGTCACATTATCCCAGAAATTTTTAGTGGCATCTATTGTCATATTATTATCTACTTGTATAGCTTTAGATAAACTATTATATTTTAAAACTTGATTTCCTTTAGAAGAATTATATTGGATGCTTCCCCTTGCAGTTGGGTCAACATTGTTTATCTGACTATTTAGTAAATATAATCCGCCATTATTTTCTATAGAACCACTTCCATGATATCCTCTTGCATATCTTAAAACCATATTATTGATATACGCTTGTCCTGTTGTTGCAATATACATGCCTTTTGTATATCTTGTATCCCCATTGCCATGATAATTAGAATCATTTTCGTGTGTAATTACTACTTCTTTATCTATTTTTCCATTGACGTATAAGGTTCCATATACATCTACATATCCTTCTGCTGATAATCTAAGTAATGCACCTTCGTCAATTATCATGGTTGTTCCTTCTGGAATGGATAAACATCCTTCTACATAATAGTCCATATCTCCTGTTAGATAAATATCCCCTAAAGCGTCTCTTACTGGCAATTTTACATATTGTTTATCTAGACCCTCTAAAACATTATTATAAATATAGGTTAAGGTATTACTATTAAAATACCTTATAGGAATATTTAAAGGTGTTTTTGTTACATCTGTTAATTGATTGTTCCTTATTAAATATTGATTAGGCAAACTGGTTATTTTTATATTTCCTAAAGTATTATTTTCTATCAAAACTAGTGCATCTTGAGATGGTGATACTTTTACTTCAATTGTTCTATTTCCTATATTTGAATTTGTAATACTACTATTGTTAGATGTTATTATTATATTTACTTGTATAGTACTATTTTCTATATTGGTAATTGTAGTATTTATATAAAAGCTGGCTTCTTTATCCGTTTCTATATTGACATTTCTAAAATCTAATAAACCATATATATCATGATGCGTTCCTTGAAAACCTTTTATGTTTGCATACTGTACTTCCATTGTTCCAGAGGAACTTGCAAATATATTATTCCAGTATTCACCTTCATTTAAAGATTGTACACTTACATTATTGTCAGCTGTTCCATTTAATATAAAATTTCCATATATGTCAATTTTTTTGTCTCTTCCTATACATAGAGTACTTCCCTCATTTACTCTTAAAGCAACATCTTGCCTTATTTCTATTCCATTTGGGAAATAATAATTGCTATTCTCAGGTAATATCATACTTGTTACAATAAGCCCTTTTGTCAATTGAATTAGTTGTCTAGTTTGACCTTGCCTCAAATTATTATACATTTTTAATTCGTTTGCTATTCCTTGCAAATATATTTCTATTCCATTATCTTCATTACTTAAAATACTATTATCCTTTATCAAGTAATTTTCATTAACTAATTCTTTAATATAGAGTTTATTTATCGTATTATTTTGTATATCTAATTTGTTATAATTATTTATCTTTACTTTTTCACAATCTAATATACTATTCTTTATAACAAATTCTTGACCATCTATCCAAATTCCTTGATTTGGTTTTACATTATTTATCTTTACATTATCAAAATATGCAAAGCCTCGAAAATAAAGAGCATTGCTTTCATTTCCCGAGCTATCCCCTTGTAAATCTTTTATGTTTGTATAGATAGCTTGTATCTTTCCATCTACAGACATATTAAACCAGTATTCGTCTTCATTTTTTGACTGTATACTGATATTATTTTCTACTGTTCCATTTAATATTAGTACACCTTCTATTGATACACTTTTTTCCTTTCCAATTCTTAAGGCTACTCCCTCTTGTACTGTTAATATGGCATCATTTCTAACTTGTAATCCATTTGGAAAGTAGTAGTCGCTATTATTTCCACTTAAAGTAGCATTACATGTAAATTGTCCTTTGGTTAGTTGTATTAATTGTCTGGTTTGTCCCTGTTTTAGATTATTATATATTTTTAATTCATTTGCTATTCCTTGCCAATATATTTCTATTCCATTATCTTCATTGCTTAAAATTGTATTATCTTTTATAATATAATTTTCATTTATTAGTTCTTTAATATCAAATCTATTTATAGTATTATTTTGTATATCTAATTTGTTATAATTATTTATCTTTACTTTTTCACAATCTAACACACTATTTTTTATTACAAGTTCTTTGCCTTTCATTAAAATTTCATGATTTGGCTTTACATTTCCTATTTCTACATTATCTAAATATACATAACCATAAATATCAAAAAAGTAATCTTCTCCTCCTGCATTAGCTCCTTGTAAATCTTTTATATTCGTATAATTGGCTTGCACTTTTCCGCCTACATACAAGTTAATCCAATATTCATCTTCATTTTTTGATTGTATAGCTATTTTATTTTCTGCTGTTCCATTTAGTATTAGTACGCCTTCTATTAATACACTCTTTTCCTTTCCAATTTTTAAGGATACACCTTCTTGTATTGTTAAGGTTACATTATCTCTTACTTGCATGCCATTTGGAAAATAGTAGTCGTTATTATTTCCACTTAAAGTAACATTACATGTAAATTGTCCTTTGGTTAGTTGTATTAATTGTCTGGTTTGTCCTTTCCTTAGATTATTATACATTTTTAATTCATTGGCTATTCCTTGCCAATATATTTCTATTCCATTATCTTCATTACTTAAAATTATATTATCTTTTATAATATAATTTTCATTCATTAGTTCTTTAATATCAAATCTATTTACGGTATTATTTTGTATATCTAATTTGTTATAATTATTTATCTTTACTTTTTCACAATCTAACACACTATTTTTTATTACAAGTTCTTTGCCTTTCATTAAAATTTCATGATTTGGCTTTACATTTCCTATTTCTACATTATCTAAATATACATAACCATAAATATCAAAAAAGTAATCTTCTCCTCCTGCATTGGCTCCTTGTAAATCTTTTATATTCGTATAATTGGCTTGCATTTTTCCGCCTACATACAAATTAATCCAATATTCATTTTCATGCTTTGACTCTATCATTATTTTATTTTCTGCTGTTCCATTTAATATAAAATTACCTTCTACCTTTATACTTCTTTCATTATCTATCTTTAAAATAGAACCTTCTTTCACTGTCAATGTTACATTCTGATATATAATTAAATCTCCATTTATAGAATAAATTCCTCTTTCCCAAGTAGTATCACTTTGAATTTTCCCATTTACCTCATATTCTGGTAATGCTTCTTCTGCATTAGCCAATACTTTATTGTTTATAGAAAACCCTATAAACCACATAAGTAGTATTCCTAAAATAGTTAGTACTATTTTTACTTTTTTATTCATAACACCTCTCCTTATAAATTTTAATAATACTAGTAAAAAATAAAACTATTACCCACGCAAAACCACATGGTAATAGTTTTTACAGTTTTCCTTATTGTCTACTTTGTCGTTTTTTCTTAGGAATCTTATCTTGTTTTTCATATACAATTCCCCCTTTCTATTTTCTGAGTTGATTGTATCTTATTTTATTTGAAACATCTGTCGAAAACTGTCATCTTGTCTTTTTTTCTGTCTATTTATCATTTTATTTGTAAGTGTTCATTACAAAGGTTTTTCAGTGTTTCGATATCCATTTATTTCCATTTGTTCCAAATTTTATTCCGACATATTTCGACTTTCCTATTTATTCCCTGTATTTACTTTAAAACAAGGTACCAAAAAAATCCTTTTCGAATAAAATATGTATATCTAAAACTTTTTAGTAGATACTAATACATATATTAGAAAGGGGATTTTTTTGTAATGAAATCTTTTTGTATCAAAACGAACAATCAGCAAATAATTAATTATCTGCTAAAAAGACTCCATTCCATTACATTAGAAAATGTTTATTATATTCATCGAAAATTTAAAATATATGAAAATGTGATTATCCATTATAAAGGAGAAGAAGAACTTACCTTTTACAATACATTAGCAGACATGATAACCGATAGCGTTCTTCTGTTTTTTGAGCCTATTTTATTTAATAGGATTTTAACTTATAATTACTTTTACTTTGACGATTTTGAATATAAATTAATTGAAAAAAATTGTTATGACTTTATTTTATCAAATGAAGATGAAAAACTAAATTATAGAAGAGAAGAAGTTTGGACACCAGTTTTAAAATATTTATTAGAAAATAAGAGCATGATTTTAGATGGCTTTGTTACTTTTCGTTTAGAAGAATATCATGACACACTAGATTATATTGTTGATGAGGCTGTTAATCGCTATATTATAGAAAAAGAGTATACAGAATTTATTAATCTATTAAAAATGTATATCGATTCCAAAGAATCACAAACTGATTTAGTCCACCTAATTTACACCAATGGAGAATCTATTTTATTAGATGAAAAGAAAAATGTCATCTCTTTAAATGACTATATTTTTAATGCGCAATATTTATCCGACATTACTTTTTCTTCTAATGATTATGCTCTAAACACTTTATTAACTTTGCTTCCTCAAAAAATAGAAATTCATTTAATTGGTTATGAAGATGAATTCATCCATACATTAAAGCTAATTTTTGGAACCAGGATTTTTATTTGCACGGATTGTAATATTTGTAGAACCTATAAGGTATTAAATAATGTTCGATAATAAAATAAAAGGACGTATGAAAGTAAGCTAAATGGAGCTTATCTTCATACATCCTTCTCTTTTTCTGTTTTATACTATTTATTTTTCTGGTTCCTGTACATCGTTAATCATAAACTTGCCATCATTTCCTAATTCAAATTTTCCTCTTTTGGTTTCTAATTCAAAATGTTTTTTAGCAATACCTAAATCAACCATGTCAAACTTTGCGTCTTTTGTAACCCCCATCGTAATGTCCTTGTTTTTATAATATAGCATTGGTTTTTGTGTATTCATAGCACTTGGTGCCATTCTTATTGCTTCTAATCCTTCCATTATCCATGCTGGTATTTCCTCATTTGTTATGATTCTTTCTCTGCTGTCCTTTCTATTTTTGGAAGAAGCAACCATTCTGATAACATTATCTTTTAGTGATTTCTGTACATGTCCTACCAAAATAGTACATACTAACTTTTCCTCTTCTGGTATTGTCCATTTGCTATCGTCATATGTACCCCCTACCCAACAAGTTCCTAATCCTAATTGCGTCATTTTTAAAATTAAGTCTTCTCCATAATAGCCTACTTTCTCTTCCAAATTGGTATCCTTTCCGATTACCTTTCATTAATAGTAAAGAACGAACATGACTAAAAATACCATAGCTCTTACTTAAACTATTAAAAGCTTCACTACCATCTTCTAAAAATTCTATGTTTAACTGAGACTGCTTATTAGTAATGTCTATCCAATTTTGTATTTTACTCATTTCTTCTTGACTTAATTTCTCTTTAGAAAAGTTCCTTCTTGAAACTCTTTTTTCTATAGATTCTTCCATTTAATACTCCTTTTTTCACTTTTTTAAAAATTAGGTTTCATTTAAAGTGGTTTATCCCTTATACATTTTTTAACGTACTAAGGATTAGATACCATCTAATCCTCCTTGCATATGGCAAACATTTTGATAACCATCTTTTCTTAAAATCTCCATGGCCTTCTTGCTTCTATTTCCAGACTGGCAGTATACAATGATTGCTTGTTTTTTGTCCGGCAATTTTTCTGCTTCTTGTGCTTGTAAACTATAAAGTGGTAAATTAAGACTCCCTTCTAGATGCCCTTCCTTATATTCTTGAGGGCTTCTCACATCTATTAAAGCTGTTTCTGGCTCTATTTTCATCTTTTGTTTTACCTCTTCATAGCTTAAATCTGTACTTCTATTTTCTCTTGTACTACCTTTCCATATCTGTTTTAATTTTTCATAAAATTTCATTTTTTAACTTATTTCACCTCTCTTTTGTTCTTCTCTTTATTTATAATACCTTATTTTTCTTTTTTCATTATGCTACACTATAGGCATATCCTTTTTCTATATAGAAAAAATAGACATTATCCTATCTTATTATATGGGAAAATGTCTATTTTGGTATCTTATTTTAAAACTATTTTTTCATTTCTTTTTCTTCTTTATTTTCTTTGTTCATTTTTTCTTTTTTCTCTAATCCTGCAAATACTACCATATAAGAAATAGCATATACTGCTAATACAATGGAAATAGTAACATAAGTAACTGGAATTCTGGTAATTCCGATTAAACTTAATAAAACAGCCTGTGCTAAAATTGGATAACCTATTACCTTCAAAATGATTTTACCAATACCTAGCTTTCTATAACGAATTGCTGCATAGATAGTAATCAGTACTAAAGTAATGACAATTGGTAAAATATATGGTTTTATTACATCTCTACCTCTAATATTCGCATTATTTACAATTGTTAAATCCTCTATCTTATTTTCAATACCATATTTTTCATTTATCTTCTGATTAATGGCTTCTAATTGTTCTTGTGATAATTCCTTTGTAGTAATAGATACCATGTCTTCATATAATTCAACCTTTTGAATAACAACAAAAGATTCATTGGTTACTTCTTTTACAATTTGTTCTATATCTTGTGTATCAAATGCTTTTCCAATATAAATATCTACTTGTTTATTCTGTGCATATGTTAATCCTACATTTAGTCCCATAATACATAAAATTAAAATACCTGCTATTAATAAAAATGTAATAATGGCTTGTATGGTTTTTTTCATCTATTTTGCCCTCTTTCTTTTATTCTTCTATTTTTGTGCATCTAACATTACCGTTCTGGTAATACCATACTGATATATGACAGCAATCATTAAGCCCCAGAACAATGTCATTCCAAAACTAAAGATAGGTTGCCAACCTGTAAATGTAAAGACAACCGCTATTGCCCATAAAGGAACTGATAGCATAAGCTGTTTTCTAAAAGTTTTGCTAAATGCTAGTTTTCTATCTTCTATTTCTTTACAAGCATTTAATAAATCGCGTAGGAAATAGGCTTGTATACCAGCTGATAAAATAATTGCCATTAAGCCTTCTACAGTAAGCATAACATTACCATATCTTACAGCAAGTAGTAATAAAGCTATATACCCTACCCAAGTAAGTGCACCTAAAATACCTTCTTTTTTGTAACGAATGGTTATATAACATACCATAATTATTACTAAGGCAATTGCTATATAAATAGCTATATTTCTAATATTTGCTGGAATAGCAGAAGCTACAAATTTATTTTGTGTCGTTTCATATACCACTGGTACAGCACCAGAATCTAATAAAGTTGCCATACTTTGTGCTTGTAATAAATAACCTTGCATATCAGAAGTTGTTGTTGTACTAGAAGATGCTCCTACCGATAATTGTAACAATCCATTACTAATTTCCTCAGAGAAATAAGTAGTAAGAAGTGTTTCCCCATCTATTTGAATTTGTATCTTTTTAATGGTAGAAGTATTACTATTTTCTTCCCCATTTGTTTCTTCTGACTCGTTCTTAGTTTCCACATAAGTATTAGTAATATTCTTAAACTTCTCTTTTCCCTCTTTATTAAACTGAATATTTACAAATACTGCTGTACCTGTAGAAGTTGTTCCATAACCAGCTTTTACAGACTCAATATCTTGATTGGTCATTAACACTTCTTTTGTATCATTATCTATAATCGTAAACTTACCTTGTGATTGTAATTGAGAAATAACTAAATCTGTATCTTCATTTTCTGGAATTTGAATTATCATATTGCCATTTTCTTCATTTTGTCTAATGGTATAATCAGAAACTTGCATCTGGTTAAATCTTTTTTCAATCACCTTTTTGGCTGTTTTATAATTTTCAGTTGTTAAATTTTCTTCTGGATTAAAAGGTTCTTCTTGTGTGTTGGCAACTTCTGTTGTCGTGTCTGAATTATCTATTACCTTACCATTAGCATCATACTTAACTGTCTTATTTTTCTTATTAATCTGTAACTCCACTCTTCTGCTACCAGCCAAATCCATTCCCCATTGATACTCTGGCACTACATTTTTCATTTGGTTTTTATCTTGTACAAAAATTCCTACAAAAGAAATTACGGATACTAAAATAATTGCCAATAAAATCACTACTATTCTTATTCTCTTCTTTGCTTTCACGATTTGTTTCCTCCTACTTTTTTTATACTCTTTCTAGTTTATGTTTATAATAATTTTGTTCCA
>CATXTS010000034.1 GCA_958402495.1 uncultured Clostridiaceae bacterium | reverse complement strand
AGAAATAAAAGCAGAACAAGTTGCTATTAGAAACGAACAAAGAGAAATAAAAGAAGAACAGGTTGCTATCAGAAATGAGCAAAAAGAGATAAAAGCAGAAATGAGTATAATGAGTGGCAGATTAGATAATATAGAAAATGATGTAAAAATGATATTAGAAGAACAAAAAGATACCAATGCGATTATACAAGTTATGGTACAGCAAATAGATAAAATGATATTAACTCATACATAAGAAATAGATAGTGAGGATTTAAAATAGGGGCATAGGAGGAAGATTCATGTTAGAATTTTTTGAGCAAGCCCTTATTTTTTTGTGTAAAGAAATAAAACAGTGGCTTTTTCCACCCAATTGCTTACTTTGTGGAAAATTAGAACAAGATTATTTATGTGCTAGTTGTTATGCTAAATTAGAACAAGAAGCAATGTTTGGTATGGATAATATGAAAAAGAAACAAAGCTTTTATTTTGCAAAACATTTCTATCTATTTTTTTATCAAGGAATGGCAAAAAAGTTATTAACACAATTTAAATTTGGAGAGAAAAGTTACTTATCAACTCTTTTTGCAAAAATTATGATAAAAAATGAAAAATTATGTGGTTTTTTAAAAAAATATGATATAATTGTGCCAGTTCCAATTCATAAAAAAAGAAAAGCTCAAAGAGGATATAATCAAAGTGAATTAATTTGCACAGAATTGGTAAGGATAATAAAAGAAAATAAAATAGGAACCATTTTTTTAGAAAAGAATTGTCTACAAAAAGTGAAATATAATCTGCCACAAAGTTCATTAAATAGAAAAGAACGTGTGGAAAATGTCAAACAGGTATATAGCTTAAGACATCCGGAAAAAATAAAAGGAAAAAATATTATTTTAGTAGATGACATATATACAACAGGAAGTACAGCAAATGCCTGTGCTAAAATACTAAAAGAAAATGGTGCTAAGGCTATTTTAGTCGTAACAATTGCAAAAGATTAAAAGAGGTGGTAGAAAAATGGAAGATTTAGTAGAAAGTATTTTAGATTATATTAGAGCGGATTATACCGATTATGCCATTATGATTAATGGTGAATGGGGAAGCGGAAAAACTTACTTTTGGAATCATAAGATTCGTAATAAAATTGAATCCATGCAATTAAATGGAAAACGCTATACAACCATTTATATGTCTTTGTATGGTATTTCTAATCTAGAAGAAATTAGTAAAAAAATCTTTATAGAAACAACGCAACTAATGGATAAAAACTTAAAAAAATATATGAATGCTAATGGACAAAATACGATACCAGAATATGCTAAGACTGGTTTAGATATGGCCAACTTTTTTGGTGTTACCCAAAATGGAGACAAATTAGATTATAGTGAATTCTTCTCAACAGATGATAAAGTTTTATGTTTTGACGACTTAGAAAGAGCCAATGTAGATGTTATAGATATTTTAGGATATATTAATAACTTTGTAGAGCATGATCATATTAAGACGATTATTATTTGTAACGAAAAAGAATTATCTACGAAACTAAAAAGTAGCAATTTGGAAATGAAGACATTTATTGCTACCTATTTATTAGACAAAGAAGGAGACCTAATTAAGAAGACAGAAAAACCAATGGTAGAAAGAATACAAGATACGATTGAGTATGTTTTCGATAAGGCTAATGACTATGAAAGAATTAAAGAAAAACTAATAGGGGAAACCTTCGAATATGCACCAGAATTTAACTATATTATAAATGGTATATTGATGCGTTATGAAAAATATCCAGATTTAATACGATTTTTAAGAGAAAATACGAATTTGATTATTTCTACTTTTAATAAAAGCGGTACTAGGAATTTAAGAATCTTAAAGCATGCATTAAATGACTTTAAAAAGATTTTTGACATGGTAAATAAAGCCTATCCTAATACAAACCATAGAGTCATGCAAACTATGTTAATTTTTACCATTGCGATTTCTTTTGAAATTAAAGCAGGTAAAGTAACAAAGGACAAATTTATTAATATTAATAGTAATGAAGAATATAAAGCGATTTTAGTTTCTTCTAGGGTTTTTATGGATAATCGACAATTTTATATTAAAGAATTTGATAATAACTACTATTATAATTTTAAAGCAGAATATCGTTTCTTTAAATTTATTGAGATTTATATTCGTACGCGTATTTTTGATATGAAAACGTTTAAAGAAAATATGGAAGTCATTATTAATACGGTCGATACCGATAAATTACCAGGATATAAACGATTATTAACAGAAGAATATTGGAAAATTTCAGATGACCAATTTGATGGCATTATTGAAGAAGTCTTAGAAGATGTCAAAGAAGGAAGAATAAAACCAATTGAAATTGTAAAAATATTTGCATACTTCAGTTATTTTATAAAAAAAGGGTTAATTGACTATGACATAAAAACCATGAAAACCGTCTTTTTAACTGGCTTAAATATGTCATCTTTAACCTCTGAATATTGTGATAATGTGGAAGAAGAATTAGATACCATTTCTGTAAATGAAGTAGGAGCAGAGATGGAAGAAGTATTAAAATATTTTAATGACATTAACGAAAAACTAAAAGATAAAATGTATCAAGAAAAAGCAGAAGAAATCTTTAAGTTTATACCAATGAAAATGGAATGGTTTTATGATAAATTTGCAAAAGAATGTATGGAAATTCCTATATTTAAATATTATGATGTTTTCCAATTATTCCAAAGAATTTCTTGTGCAAGTAACGAAGATATTGTTACTATTAAGGAAATGTTAGCAGACCGTGCTAGAAAATATACTAAACAAATAGAACCTGAAATGAAGAACATTAAGAAATTAAAACAAGTGATGGATGACTATTTAGACGGAAAAGAGACAACTATTAAGTTAGTCATGTTAGAAGACTTTTCAAGAGAACTAGGAAATATCTTAGATAGATATAAAACGAAATTAATAGCCAGTAAAGAATAAAAGGTAGAGTTATCTATCTTTTTTCTTCTCAAAAAAAGGAATTTCAAAGAAAAATAAAAAAATGCATAAAATTTCCCACTTTTGTCATAATAAGAGTAGACTTAAAAAATAAAGGAGGGAAAGAGTTTGAAAGCAACCGGTGTGGTAAGAAGAATAGATGATTTAGGAAGAATCGTAATTCCAAAAGAAATTAGAAAAACATTACGTATTAAAGAAGGAGACCCATTAGAAATTTTTACAGATAGAGAAGGACAAATTATTTTAAAGAAATATTCTCCAATTGGTGAACTTTCTGAATTTGCTACAGAATACGCAGAAACATTAGCAAAAACAACTGGTCATATTGCCTGTATAACAGATAAAGATACCGTTATTGCAGTATCAGGAGGTTCTAAAAAAGAATTTTTAGAACAAGGCATTAGCAAAGATTTAGAAAGAATTATGGATGATAAAGAAGCCTATATTAGTAAAGAAAATAATGATGTTTCAGTTCCGATTACGCAAAATGAAAATGCGGACAAGAAAAATAATGCACAAGTGGTATATCCTATCATTTCTGATGGAGATGTAATCGGTAGTGTTATTTTAATATCAAAAGATGCCAATACGAAAATGACAGAAGTTGAAAAAAAGGTAGTGCAGTCAGCTGCTAGCTTTTTAGGAACACAAATGGAATTGTAAAAACAAGATTACGAAAATATTACAATATTACATTTACATGACAAACAGAAAAAGTATTGATTTTCTAAACCAATTGTAGTATAAATAATACGATGATAAGAATAAAAATAGTAGATACAAAGGAGGAAATAAAGGTGGAAGAGAATAACGTAAATATGGCAGAACCAATGAACAAAGCAGAAGAACAAGGAAAGTCTTTACCAACAGAGATTAATGTTTGGACAAAAGTAAAGAATTTCTTATTTCATGAAATAAAATTAGAATTAACTCCAAAGCAAGAAAAAGTATTTCAAGAAGTTCATGACTTTTGGCATCAAGAGATTACAGGACAAGATGTACATGACTTTTTATTCCATGAAATTACAGCAGAAAGTATGAAAAAATTCTGGTTTAAGAAAATCGATATCACATTATAGAAAATACCCACTCCTATTAGAGTGGATATTTTTTTAAACAAAAAAACGCCCGGCGGTGCATTAACACCGCCGGTTCAATCACACTATTCAATTGTCTGTCACTACGTAAATCCACTCATGAATCTGTTCATGCTTACCCTCCCGCTGTACGCGCTGCCGGACGAAGCTTATTGCTAATGGTTTTTACTGTTGCATAACAAAAATTACTGGGATACCCCCGTGCATGAGTCATATACTAATGACCTCCTGTGATTTTTTTGTAAGTAGAATAACCTTACATAACTATATAATAACATAATTATTTACATAATGCAATAGAAAAATAGAAAAAACTTTAAAATTATGAAAAGAATGGTAAGAAATACTTGAAAACTAACCATACTTGGTATAAAATAGCAGTGTTAAAACAATAATAAATGTTAAGGAGGAAATGAAAATGACAGTTAAAATTGGAATCAATGGTTTTGGAAGAATTGGAAATTTAGCTTTCCAAGCAGCACTAAAAAATAAAGAAGTAGAGGTTGTAGCAATTAATGACCCTTTCATCACAGCAGATTATATGGCTTATATGGTAAAATATGATACCGTACATGGAAAATTTGATGGAGAGGTATCTGCAAAAGAAAATACAATCGTTGTGAATGGAAAAGAAATAAAAGTATATAATGAAATGGACCCAGTTAATATTCCATGGGGAAATGATGGTGTAGAATATGTATTAGAATGTTCAGGCGTATTTACTACTATGGAAAAAGCAGAAGCACATTTAAAAGGTGGCGCTAAGAAAGTAGTCATCAGTGCACCTTCAAAAGATGCACCTATGTTTGTAATGGGCGTTAATAATGAAAAATATGAAAGCAGTATGAACATTGTATCCAATGCATCATGTACAACAAACTGTTTAGCACCACTTGCCAAAGTTATTCATGACCATTTTGGTATTGTAGATGGATTAATGACAACCGTACATTCTACAACTGCAACACAAAAAACAGTAGATGGAGCATCTAAAAAAGATTGGAGAGGTGGTAGAGCAGCTTCTGCTAACATTATACCTTCTTCAACAGGAGCAGCAAAAGCAGTAGGAAAAGTAATTCCAGACTTAAATGGAAAATTAACCGGTATGGCATTTAGAGTACCAACTGTAGATGTATCCGTAGTAGATTTAACTTGTAACTTAGCAAAACCAACCACTATGGAAGAAATTTGTAGAGTTATGAAAGAAGCATCAGAAAATGAAATGAAAGGTATTATTGAATATACAGAAGATGCTGTTGTTTCATCAGACTTCATTAATGACGAACATACATCTATCTTTGATGCCACAGCAGGTATCCAATTAACAGATACTTTTGTAAAATTAATTGCATGGTATGATAATGAATGGGGTTACTCAAACAAATTAGTCGACCTTGCTGTATATATGGCATCTGTAGACCATAAATAAATATAAAACAAAGGCAAAGTTGGAAAAAGTTTTTTTCCAACTTTAAGCCCTGTAAAAAAAGAAGGAGGAAAGCTTATATGCAGAAGAAAACTGTAAAAGATATCGATGTAAAAGGCAAAAAAGTATTAGTCAGATGTGATTTTAATGTACCTTTAGAAAATGGCGTTATTACAGATAACAGAAGGATTGTGGGAGCACTTCCAACGATACAATACTTGTTAGAACAAGATTGTAAAATTATCCTATGTTCTCACTTAGGTAGACCAAAGGGAGAAGTTAAAAAAGAATATTCTTTACTACCGGTAGCACAAGAACTAAGTAGACTACTGAACAAAAACGTAATTTTAGCAGAAGATGTTACAGGACCTAGTGCACAAGAACTAACTAAAAATATGCAACCAGGAGAAATTGTCTTATTAGAAAATGTTAGATTTGACCCAAGAGAAGAAAAAAATGAAGATAGTTTATCTAAAGAATTAGCCGATATGGCACAAATTTATGTGAACGACGCTTTTGGAACTGCTCACAGAGCACATAGTTCTACAGCGGGTGTTGCACAACATTTGCCAGCAGTATCTGGATTTTTAATAGAAAAAGAATTGAATTTCTTAGGTGCTAGTTTAGAAAATCCAAAAAGACCATTTGTAGCCATTTTAGGAGGAAAGAAAGTCTCTGATAAAATTGCCGTTATCGATAGTTTATTAGAAAAAGTAGATACTTTAATTATTGCAGGTGGTATGGCCTATACTTTCTTTAAATCTATGGGCTATAGTGTAGGAAATTCTATTTGTGAAGAAAATAAAATTGACCTAGCTAAAAATGCTATGGAAAAAGCAAAAGCAAAAGGCGTAAAATTTATGCTTCCTGTCGATAATGTTATTTCAGATAACTTTGATTTTGAAAATTATGTAACACAGACAGATGTACATGCACAGCCAATCGATTCAGACCAAATTCCAGATGGATGGGAAGGATTAGATATTGGACCAAAAACCATAGCACTATTTTCAGAAGAACTACAAAAAGCAAAAACCATTCTTTGGAATGGACCAGTTGGATTTTCAGAATATCCTAGTTTTGCAAATGGAACCGACTCTTTAGCAAAATTATTAGCATCTTTAGAAGATTGTACAACAATTATAGGTGGTGGAGATTCAGCAGCTGCTATGGAAAGAATTGGTATATCTGATAAAATGACACATATCTCAACTGGTGGAGGCGCTTCTCTAGAATTTTTAGAGGGTAAAAAACTACCAGGAATAGAATGTTTACAAGATAAAGAATAGCTAGTAAGCATATTGGTTATTCGGAAAAGGAGAAAATGCATGAGGAGAAAAGTAATTGCAGGCAATTGGAAAATGAATATGCTTCCAAATGAAGCAATGGAATTTATTACAAGCCTTACAGATACTGCTAAACAAAGTAAAAATGAAATTATACTATGTGTGCCCTATATAGACTTATTTTATAGTTTATTAACTGCACAAGATACACCTATAAAAATAGGTGCACAAAATATGCATTTTAAAGAGGCTGGTGCTTATACTGGTGAAATTTCTGGAAAGATGCTAAAATCTATTCATGTAGAATATGTAATAATAGGACATTCCGAAAGAAGAAAATATTTTGCAGAAACGGATGAAACCGTCAATCAAAAGTTAAAAGCTGCTTTTGATAATGATTTAAAACCAATTCTTTGTGTAGGAGAAACGTTAGAACAAAGAGAAGCAGGAAAAGCAGAAGAAGTGGTAATCATGCAAATTGAAAAAGATTTAGCAGGTTTAACAAAAGAGCAAGTAGAAAATACCATTATTGCCTATGAACCAATTTGGGCAATTGGAACTGGAAAAACAGCTACGCTAGAAGATGCTAACCAAGCAGTTAAACAAATTAGAAATCAAATACAACAAATGTATGGAGAAGAAACTGCACAAAATACTATCTTATTATATGGTGGTAGTGTTTCAGCAGAAAATGCAAAAACATTATTATCTGCATCAGACATAGATGGAGCCTTAATTGGTGGTGCTAGTTTAAAAATAGAAGAATTCAAGAAAATAATAAAAGATAATGATTAGAAGGACGGTAGAAAAAAATGGATAAAAAATTAACGATGCTAATGATATTAGATGGGTTTGGTGAAAATGCGAATGAAAATGCCAATGCAGTGAAATTAGCTAAGACCCCCTATATAGACAAACTAATGAAAACATGTCCCACTACAGACATTCATACTAGTGGACTTGATGTAGGACTTCCAGAAGGACAAATGGGAAATTCAGAAGTAGGACATACCAACATTGGTGCAGGAAGAATCGTTTATCAAGAATTAACACGCATCACAAAATCAGTAGAAGATGGTGATTTCTTTAGTATACCCGAATTAGTAGGTGCTATTGAGAATTGTAAAAAATATCATTCCAAATTACACATTATGGGACTATTATCAGATGGTGGTGTGCATAGCCATATTCGTCATTTATTTGCTATTTTAGAACTTGCAAAAAGAAAAGATTTTGAAGATGTGTATGTACATTGCTTTATGGACGGAAGAGATACACCACCAGCATCAGGAGAAACCTATTTATCCGAGTTAGAAGAAAAAATGAAAGAAAAAGGTGTGGGAAGAATTGCTTCTATTTCAGGTAGATTCTATAGTATGGATAGAGATAAAAGATGGCAAAGAGTACAAAAAGCATATGACGCTTTAGTAAATGGTATCGGAGAAAAAGCCACTTCTAGTACACTTGCTATCGAAAGTTCTTATCAAAAAGAGATATTTGATGAATTTGTAGAACCAACAGTCATTATGAATGGAGAAAATCCAGTTGCCACAATAGGAGAACATGATTCTGTCATTTTCTTTAATTTTAGACCAGATAGAGCAAGAGAAATTACTAGAACATTAGTAGACCCAGATTTTAAAGAATTTGAAGTAAAACCATTAGACTTATATTATGTTTGTATGACTAGTTACGATGAAACTATGCCAAATGTACACATTGCTTTTAAAAAAGAAGAATTAAAAAATACATTTGGTGAATATATTTCAGAAAAAGGATATACCCAATTAAGAATTGCAGAAACAGAAAAATATGCCCATGTAACATTCTTTTTTAATGGTGGAGAAGAAAAACAATATCCAGGAGAAGACAGAATTTTAGTGCCATCACCAAAAGTAGAAACCTATGATTTACAACCAGAAATGAGCGCACCAGAAGTAACACAAAAAGTAGTAGAAGCCATTACTAGTAAAAAATATGATTGTATTATTTTAAACTTTGCAAATCCGGACATGGTAGGGCATACTGGAAATTTAGAAGCTGCGATTAAAGCTATTGAGACAATAGACGGTTGTGTAGAAAAAGTCGTGGAAGCAGTAGAAGCACAAAATGGTGTATTGTTAATCACAGCAGACCATGGAAATGCAGAACAGATGATAGATTATAAAACAGGAGAGCCACATACAGCCCATACAACTAATCCTGTTCCTCTTATTTTAGTAGGAATGGAAAATACTAAATTAAAAGAGGGCAGATTAGCAGATTTAGCACCAACGATGTTAGATTTAATGGGATTAGAAAAACCAGAGGAAATGACAGGAGAAAGCTTAATTGAAAAGTAATTGTCAAAAGCTTGCCAAAAGGGACGTTCCTTTTTGGCAATGTGCATAAATAGGGGGAACGTTTATGCTAAACACAGCTAAAATACGAGAAATATATGCAAAAATACAAAGTCAACTGTTTTATATGATTCCTGAAAGATGGGACCAAATCTTATTATATGCTTCTGTAATAGAACAGGTAAACCATTTACAAACAGGAGAAATGTTTTTTTATTATTATCCAAAAGGGCTATTAAAACGAAATCCCATTAATGTTTATGAGGTGCCTAGTAAATTTAATGTTAAGGAAGAGGCATACTTACAGTTAGCAGACCG
Organism: uncultured Clostridiaceae bacterium; assembly: GCA_958402495.1. GTDB lineage: Bacteria > Bacillota > Clostridia > TANB77 > CAG-508 > UMGS1663. The sequence goes on along the minus strand of CATXTS010000034.1, from coordinate 6,163 downwards.
CTTATATGATACGATTAAATTGTTAAGAGCAGAATTTGAAAGAGCAAATGAACGAGTATGGACTAATTTAACTTTAGTGATAGCAGATGGAAAATTCCATATAGAATATGCTTATGATGATTTGATTGGCTCCAAATACTCTAGTTATGATAGGCATATTATTTGGAAGTGCAAGTATTTAGAGTTTCCAATAGAAAGATTAAGTAAAAAAGATAGAAAAATGGTATGGGAGTATTTACAAGAAGAGCGATTTAAGAATCCAGAAGTTCAAAATATAACAGAAAGAATTTATCAGAAAAATATACATAATAGTATTTCTTATGATAAAAATGAAGTATCACAAATTGAAAGGGTGGAAAAAGAAGCTAGCGTAGTACTGGAAAAGAGGAAGGTGCTAAGTACACAAAGAGTAGACCCATATGAAGCTTATAAGCAAAAACAAGCACCTGTTTATGGTCAATATAGAAAACAAAAAAAGGAAGATAAGTATATGAAAGTTGACCAGCCTATAGATGATAAATATTTAGCCTATAAAAGAGAAAAAGAAAGACAAAAAGAGGAAATAAGTGATGTGGAACAGAAAAATCAAATTTTGAACTTTCTAAAAGAGGAGCATTGCAACAAAGGATGAAGTAGTATATAATAATAAAGTGCTGTAAGGCAGCATAAAATGAAATAAACAAAATCAAGCTTTGAAAGGAGAAATAGAAATGATTTATTCAAAAGAAGTAGAAGAAATGTGCAAAGTAGCAAAGGGCGTAGACCACGGAAGTGCACCTATTCCAGAAGAAGGAAAGTGGGTACAATCTAAAGAAATAAAAGATATTTCTGGTTTAACACATGGGATAGGATGGTGTGCACCACAACAAGGTGCTTGTAAGTTAACCTTAAATGTTAAAGAGGGAATTATTCAAGAAGCTTTAGTTGAGACAATTGGATGTAGTGGTATGACACACTCAGCAGCTATGGCTGGAGAAATATTAGTAGGAAAAACAATTTTAGAAGCGTTAAATACAGATTTAGTTTGTGATGCTATTAATACCGCTATGAGAGAACTATTTTTACAAATTGTTTATGGAAGAACACAATCGGCATTCTCTGAGGGAGGACTTCCAATTGGTGCAGGACTTGAAGATTTAGGAAAAGGAACAAGAAGTCAAACAGGAACGATTTATTCTACCTTAGAAAAAGGACCTAGATACTTAGAACTTGCAGAAGGATACATAGTAGAAATCGGTTTAGATAAAGATGACCAAATTATTGGTTATAAGTATGTAAATTTAGGAAAAATGATGGATAATATCAAAGCTGGTATAGAGCCAACAGAAGCAATTGAAAAGGCAAGTGGAAAATACGGAAGATTTGATGAAGCTGTTAAAAAGATAGATCCAAGAAAACAATAAGAAGTAAAGAGGGTCAAATAAAAAGGAGGAATAAATAATGGCAGTAACGTTTGAAAGTTATGAAAGAAGAATTAATCAGATAAAACCAATTATGGAGAAATATGGAATCAAAGATTTTGAGGATGCCCTAGCAATTTGTAAAGAAAAAGGATTCAATCCATATGATATTGTAAAAGGAATACAACCAATTTGTTTTGAAAATGCATGCTGGGCCTATACACTAGGTGCTGCAATTGCAATTAAAAAAGGAGATAAAAAAGCAGCAGATGCTGCTAAATCAATAGGAGAAGGCTTACAAGCTTTTTGTATACCAGGTTCTGTAGCAGATGATAGAAAAGTAGGTTTAGGTCATGGAAATCTGGCATCTATGTTATTATCAGAAGAAACAAAATGTTTTGCATTTTTAGCAGGACATGAAAGTTTTGCAGCAGCAGAAGGTGCCATTGGTATTGCTAAATCTGCTAATAAAGTTAGAAAAGAACCATTAAAAGTTATCTTAAATGGTTTGGGAAAAGATGCTGCACAAATCATCTCTAGAGTCAATGGTTTTACTTATGTAAAAACAGAGTTTGATTTCTTTACAGGCAAAGTCAATATTGTAGAAGAGATAGCGTATTCTGATGGTGAAAGGTCAAAAGTGAGATGCTATGGTGCAAATGATGTTAGAGAAGGCGTAGCAATCATGCATTTAGAAGGAGTAGACGTTTCTATTACAGGAAATTCTACAAATCCAACTAGATTCCAACATCCAGTAGCAGGAACTTATAAAAAGGAATGCATTGAGCAAGGAAAGAAATATTTCTCTGTTGCTTCAGGTGGAGGAACAGGAAGAACACTTCACCCAGATAATATGGCAGCTGGTCCTGCTTCTTATGGTATGACAGATACAATGGGAAGAATGCACTCAGATGCACAATTTGCTGGAAGTTCATCTGTACCAGCTCATGTTGAAATGATGGGATTGATTGGTATGGGTAATAACCCTATGGTTGGTGCAACAGTAGCTGTTGCAGTAGCTTGTGAAGAATCTATGAAATAGAAAAAACTAAATAAAAAAGAGCTTTAGGCTCTTTTTTTGTGCAAAAAACATATTATGAAAACAAATAAACACTTCTTTACAATAAAAAAGGATGAGAAAACAAAGATGCTCGATATAATCTAAACAAAAAATAAGAAAAAATAGATGGAGGAATGTAAAGAAGTATGGAAGAATTGCTAGATGTTTTAGATGAGAATGGAATCAAAACAGGAGAAATTTTACCAAGGAAAGAAATACATAAAAGAGGCTTATGGCACAGAGTCGTTGTAATTGCTATAATAAATGAGAAGAACGAAATTTTAATGCAACAGCGTTCTTTGCATAAAGATAAAAATGCAGGTATGTGGGATATTTCAGTTGCGGGGCATATTTCTACAAGTCAAGATGCTGTGGAAGCAGCTTTAAGAGAAATCAATGAAGAAGTAGGAATCAATATACCATATGCTATGGATATAAAGAATTTTAGATATATGTTCTCTTATAGAAAAGAGCAAACCTTTTCAGAAGAATATATAGATAGACAATTTTTTGACTTCTTCATTTTGAGAAAAGAAGCTTTAAGTCTAGAAGATATAAAGATACAAGAAAGTGAAATAGAGCAAGTAAAATTAGTAAGTATTAGTGAATTAAATCAAATGCTAGAAAAGAAAGAAGTAGTTGAAAGAGATGCCGTTTATAAGGAGTTATTACATTATTTGTTTAGAGTATAAAAAGAATTAACTATAGAAAATAAAGAAGATAGCCCTTACTATGCTTGTGCGAACAAATGAAGTATGTTAAAATTTGTTATAACAAGATAGTAAAGGAGAAGAAATATAAATGAAAATAGGAATTGATATAGATGGCGTTTTAACAAATGTAATACAATTTATGAAAGAAGCAGGAAGTTGTTATGCACGAAAAACAGGAAAAGGGAAGTTAATAGATGAAAATGCTCATGATATTTTAGATATGTTTGGATGGGATGAACAGACAACTATGCAATTTTGGGAAGAAAATATATTTGATTATGCAAAAAATTATCCAGTACAACCATTTGCTAAAGAAAGTATTGAGAAATTAAAACAGCAAGGGCATGAAATTTATATCATGACAGCACGTATTTTTTCTGAAAGATTAGACCAAAAAGGAATTCAAATGAGAAATACAGTTAAAGCATGGCTAAAGAAAAATCAAATTGCCTATGACCATATATTATTTACAAAAGGAAGTAAAATGCCATATTGTAAAGATTATAAAATAGAAGTTATGATAGAAGATACTCCTAAAAATATATATGAAATGAGTAAGCAGATATCCGTTATTTGTATGGAAATGCCTTATAATAAGCAGGTAGAAGGAAAACAAATAATAAGATGTCATGATTGGAGAGATGTATATACGGCGATACAATTGTTAATGAAAAAAGAAAAATAAATCATATAGAAAGAAGTAAGAAGAAAACTACAGATACTTACTTTTTTTTTGTCTTTTTGCACAAATAAAAGATACTTAAAAGTATTAGAAAATCAGGAAGAATACCATATCAAAAAAACAAGAAAATATACGAACAAAAATTTGTTAAAAATATGAAAAAAGTATTGACAAAAGATAAAAAAGTATATAAAATAAGAACAATGAAACGAACAAGAGTTTTCAAAACAAGAATTTGTAAGGAGTGGTAAAAATGAATATATTAAAAAATAAAAATCAAGTAATAACTTATACGGTTAATAAAGCGGTTAATCATGATTTATATATTAGTGTACAGAATGGAGAAGTTGTTATTAATGCTCCTTGGTATACCACAAGTAATCAAATTCAAAAAGTAGTAGAAGAGAAAAAACAATGGATTCTACAAAAAATAAAGGAATATGAAGCCAACTGTGAAAAGAAAAAAGAATATATGAAAGATAAAGAAGTAAAAGTGCTAGGAAAAATATATGCTTTACAAATAGCCTATAAAAATAGAACACTACCTACTTTAGATATACAAGAGAATATTATTCAAATTGTACTACCTAACCAATATAAGAAAATGGGAAACAAGGAAGAAATGGTAGCTATATTAATTGATAAAATGTACAAAATGGTAGCTAAAAAAGAAATCGAAAAGGTAATGGAAAAAACTAGAATTTTATTAGGAATAGCACCAGAAGATTATGAGATTTTTAAAGTAGAAGGTATTTTAGCTAAATGCGTAAATGGAAAGATTAGTATTAGTAGTACAATTGCTACTTATGATAGAAAAACTATAGAATATGTGGTATTACATGAATTCTGCCATTTAAAATATAAGAATCATACCAAATCCTTCTATCAAATGATAGAAACTTATATGCCAGAATATAAACAATATGTAGATGAAATTAGCCATTTACAATATTAAAATAAAAGAGCATAAAATTTATCCTCTTTTTAGTTCAAAATGAAAGCTATCATGCATATAATACAAAAGGAGGGATAAAAAAATGGATGGAGTTTATGAAATAACAATTAACACACCTATGGGACCGATTAATGGAAAAGTAACCTTAAAAGCAAATGGTAATGTTTTAAATGGTGTGATAGAAACTATGGGTATGAAAAATGCGCTAACAGGTGGAAGAGTAAATGGGAATACTTGTAGCTTTTCAGGTTCTATGCAAAATAATATGTTAAATATTACTTATGATATTCATGCAGAATTAAGAGGCAATATTTTATATATTCATGCAAAGACCAATATGGGAGAATTCCAATTACAGGGTAAAAAAGTAGGATAAGAAAGAAAACACTTCATGACGAAGTGTTTTTTCTTACCGAATTATAGTTTATGTTCTTCATAAAAGTGTTTTAAATCCTCTTTAACTTCAGGAGGAAGCAATGTTTTTTTAATACCACGAATGGCACCTTCTAAAGCATACAAGCGATGTATACAAGCAGAAGCATCAATGATTTGTATACGTAACCATGCTTCTTTGCTACCCACTTGTTTTAATTGTTCATAAGAAGTAATACCGACTTCTTCTAGTTGTTTAGCAACAATAGCACCGATATTTGGTAAATCAGATAAAGTATTCATAAAAAGCCCCCTTGTTTTTTCTTTTATTATAACACAAAAATGAAAAAGATGCTGATATATTAAAACCGTACACATTATATATTAGATATTGAACAATTTACATTCTACAATAATTCATAGATAAGTATTAATAAGTACACAAATATAAGGTGTCCTCTTGAAATACAAGTTGTTCATCAGAATAAGTATCCCAATCTTTGCCAGCCAAATAATCTAGATAAATGTCAGTATCCATATCTACCTTTTCAAATTTTCTACCACAAAAATAATTTAGAGCTTCTATAATACAATAATAATTATCCAATGCTCTTTGAGAAAAAGAAGAAAATTTCTTTTCATATCCATAAGGAAAGTCCTTATGATGGGCATCTCTATAATAAGCAACTTTAGTTACTTCTTTACCAGAAGCCTTTTCATATTGTTCAATTTTATATTTAATAGTTAGCCCCATATTAGCATCTATTTTATTAGTAGTAATATGAGCGGTAAATATTTGTAGAGTATTTACGCTATTAAAGATGAAGAAACCAACGGTAGCTACCATGATACATTTTTGTAAGAGTGCATTTAGTGTTAGTGTATTTAAGTAGATAAAAGAAATTCCAACAAGGGCACCAATAGACATTGCCATTCTTGGTTCAATGCTTGGCGATTGTAAAAAGAAGATAGGTACAATAC
>CATXTS010000033.1 GCA_958402495.1 uncultured Clostridiaceae bacterium | reverse complement strand
AATGATTATGGAGCGTATTATTACTATCAAAAACGACCGTTATGTTATTCCTATTAAAGAAGAATATAGGGGTTCTATGAAAGGATTTATCCATGATATTTCTAGCAGTGGCTCTACCGTTTATATAGAGCCTATTAGTGTTTTTGAAACTAATAATAAAATCAATGCCATGAAAGTAGAAGAAGCAAAAGAAATTGAAAGACTCTTAGAAGAACTTTCCACTTTGTTATTTCCATATACAAATGAATTACAACACAATCTTTCCCTAATTGGTTATTTAGATTTTATCTTTGCTAAAGCACAGTTAGCCAAAAATCTAGATGGCATAGCACCTAGTTTAAATGATAAAAAAGAAATTCATCTATTAAAAGCAAGACATCCTTTTATTCCTAAAGAACAAGTCGTGCCAATTAATCTTTCCATCGGAAACAACTATACTTCGCTTATCATTACAGGTCCTAATACTGGTGGAAAAACCGTTGCTTTAAAAACAACCGGTCTATTAATACTCATGGCATGTAGTGGCCTTTTTATACCAGTAGATGAACATAGTAGCCTATATGTATTTGACAATGTATTTGCCGATATAGGAGATGAACAAAGTATTCAAGAATCCTTAAGTACTTTTTCTGCTCATATGTTAAATATCATACACATATTAGAAAAAGCTACATCTAATAGTCTTATCCTTTTAGATGAGTTAGGTTCTGGAACAGACCCTATACAAGGTGCTAATTTAGCTATTAGTATTTTAGAACATTTTCACCAAGTGGGATGTTTAACTTTAGCTACTACCCACTATCAAGAAATTAAAAACTATGCCCTTGTAACGGAAGGCTTCGAAAATGCCAGTTCAGAATTTGATATAGAACAATTAAAGCCCACTTATAAACTACTTATCGGTATTCCTGGTAAAAGCAATGCTTTTGCCATTAGTCAAAAATTAGGGCTACCCGCTTCCATCTTACAAAGGGCCGAAAGCTTATTAAAACAAGAAGATATTAGTATAGAAACTTTGCTAAAAAATATTTATGACGATAAAAAAAGCATCGAGCAAGAAAAAGAAGCCATTGAAAAAAATGCGAATCAAATTACCTTACTACGAAAAAGTTTAGAACAGGAAAATCAAAAAATACAACAAACACAAATAGACAATATAGAAAAAGCCAAACATCAAGCACAACAAATCTTATTAGATGCAAAAGAAGAAGCTAACTCTATCATCAAACAATTAGATACTTTACATGGGCAAATGGAAGTAATGAGCAATTTAGATATTGACAATTTATCTGATGAAGAACTACTTTCTTTTATGAGAAAAGAATTCTCATCCACTAAAAAAGCATTACACCAAGCCAATGCTTTACGAAATAAATTAAATCACTCTTTATCTACTTTAGCACAAACAACTACTCCTTCTGTAGTATCCAATCCTATGCTTATTAACCAAGTAAACCATACAGAGACCGTAAATACAGTTTTTACTAAAAAAGACTTAACTATCGGTATGCAAGTAACCTTACGTAACTTTGAACAACTTGGTATCATCTGTTCTCTTTCTGGTAAACCAAATCATTTGCAAGTACAAATCGGTAGTGCCAAAGTGAATATTCAAATAGAAGATATCTTAGAAATTACTAAAAAAGAAAGTAAAAATCAAAAGCAAACACAACAAAATACGAGTGCTTATAAAACTAATCATATAAATAATAGTAAACCAAGGCTTTCCAACCTAAAATCAAAAACTGTCTTACCAGAAATTAACGTCATTGGACAAAACATAGAAGAAGCTACCTTTGTTATTGATAAATACTTAGATGACTGTGCACTAGCCAAGTTAAGCACCATAAGAATTGTCCACGGAAAAGGAACAGGCAAACTAAGAGACGGTATCCATCAATTTTTAAAGAAACACCCTCATGTAAAAAGTTACCGACTTGGTACCTTTGGTGAAGGCGAAATGGGCGTCACCGTCGTCGAATTAAAATAGTGTCCATTGGGACCAGGTACATATGGACAGTTTTGTCCACAGGGACACAGCTTAAAAGAGAGAGCAATTCTATTTTCTTAGATTTGCTCTCTTTTTCTTTCTTCGTTTTTATTTTCTATTTGACTCTTTATATCTTAGTCTTTTTTACTTCTTCCTTCTTAACTGTTATTTTAAATGTATTTTTATTTCTCTTTCTTCTTTTAATGTTAATTTTTGATAGTTTACTTTGCATTCATCAAATAATTTTCTAGAAGCTATGTTATTTTCTGTATCTGCATATTTATCACATAAATAAATTACTTGCTTAATACCTGCTTGTATAATCATTTTTGCACATTCGTTACACGGAAATAAATCTACATATAATTTTGCATTTTCTAAATCTTTTCGACTTCCTCTATAATTTAAAATAGCATTTAGTTCTGCATGACATACATAAGGATATTTTGTATTCAAAGTTTCACCTTCTCTGCCCCATGGAAAAGAGTCATCATTAAAGCCATTTGGTGCTCCATTATAGCCAATAGATAAAATACGATTATCCTCACTAACAATACAAGCTCCTACTTGTGTAGATGGGTCTTTACTACGCATAGCTGATAATTTCGCTATGGACATGAAATATTCATCCCAACTAATATAACTTTTTCTTTTTTTACATTTTTCTTCTTCCATTTTTATCACTTCTTTTTTCTTATCTTTTATTCTCCACTAGTCATGCCATTTAGACTAGAACCATAGTATTTCATCAACCAATCATAATAGTTAAATGGTTCTACTGTTTTTGGTTCCCCATAATCAATTCCATAGGTTTCTACAGATATAGAAGTCATTACTGGTGGATTGACTGGTTTATTTAGTCCTTCTGTAGCATTCTCATCTCTAGTGACTACTTCTACATTTGCAATTTTGTCTACGATATCCATACCTTCTATTACTTTTCCAAATCCTGCATACATACCTTTTAAATTCTCATTGTCTGCTTGCATAATAAAAAATTGGGAACCTGCTGAATTATACCCTTCTTCTGTTAAAGAAGAACTAATGCTACTATAATCAGAACGAGCCATCGCAATAACGCCTCTTTCCATCTTTATCGTATTTTTGTAATAGTGATTCGCTATAAATTCTCCTTCAATAGCATACGTTTGTGTACTACTTCCATCGTCTTTTATATCACTTAAAGTAGGTACTCCTGTACCATCTCCTTTTTTATCGCCACCTTGTATCATAAAATCTGGCATAGTTCTATGAAAAGTTAATCCATTATAAAAGCCTCTGTTTGCTAAACGTATAAAGTTTGCTACAGTATTTGGCGCTTGGTCTGGATATAATTCTACTTTGATAGTTCCATAGTCTTGTATTTCTATTGTAGCCACTGGATTTTGTACTTTCCATGTAAATTTACGGTAAATCCCATAGCTTGTATACGCTAGTCCTGCTAATATAGCAATTCCTACTATAATGGCTACCACCATTATGATTTTATCTTTTTTTGTTTTTTCCATTTTTCTTTTCCTCTTCCTTTTTTATTTTTGATTTCAGTTTTATCACCTTTTTATTTTATAACATCAAATTATCAAATACAAATTGCTCCTGCATTCTCCTTAAAGATTGTTTGATGGTTCTTGCTCTTACTTCACCAATTCCTTCTACATCATCTAACGCTGGAATATCGGCTGCTAAAATATGTTGGAATGATTTAAAAGAACGAACTAAGTTATCAACGATATTGCTTGGCATTCTTGGTATCTTTGTTAAAATACGATAGCCTCTGGTGTATACACCTACTTCGTCATAATTATCAAAATCTTCATAGCCTAACAATCTAGCCACTATTTGTGATTTCATCAAGTCCTCATGAGATAAGCTTTCAATTTCTTTTAGTACTTTTTCAGAAGTACGTTTTTTGCCTGGTGCAATGTAATCTTTAATAATAAGTAATTCTTCTTTTTCCATACCACCTACTAATTCTTCTAATTGCATTTCTAACAAACGTCCCTCTTCTCCTAATTCAAAAATAGCACGTTGTACTTCATCTACAATCTTCATCACCATCTCCGCTCTTTGAATAGAAGTAATCACATTCTCTAGAGTAACAATATCATTAAATTCATATTCATTTAGTAAACTTAATTTACTGTCAAAGACCTTTTTATATTTTTCTACTGTTTGCAAAGCTTGGTTAGCCTTTGAAAGTACACGTTCTGTATCTTCTAATACATAACGTTCATAGCCTTTAAATACCGTAATAATATTCCTTCTTTGAGAAATACTAACCACAATTTCTCCTGTCTGTTTAGCTGTACGTTCTGCTGTTCTGTGTCTAGTTCCTGTCTCTGTTGTGGTAATTTCAGATGATGGTATTAATTGGGTATTGGCATATAAAATTTTCTTAAAATCACCACTTAAGATAATCGCTCCATCCATTTTGGCTAATTCATATAACCTAGAAGATGTATAATCTACATTTAAGCTAAAGCCACCATCTACTAAATCCAATACTTCTTTACTATCTCCTATTACAATTAATGCACCTGTTTTTGCTTTTAAAATATTTTCCAATCCATTACGAATGGGCGTTCCTGGGGCAATTAATTTCAATACTTCTGTAATAGAATTATTCTTATATGTTGTCAAAACTCTACTCATCTCCTTGCCTGAAAGTATTTCATAACATCCTCTATATTTTTCACACCTATTATATCTAATTTATAACTATCTTTCAATAGTTTTTTGTTATTTTCTGGTATCAAGCAAGTTTTAAATCCTAATTTCTCAGCTTCTTTTAATCTTTTCTCCATCAGATTTATGGTTCGTATTTCTCCTGTTAATCCTACTTCTCCTATAGCTACCACTGTTTTAGGAACACTGATATTTTTAAAACTAGATATAACCGCCATTACAATTCCTAAATCTACCGCTGGTTCTATAATTTTAATACCACTTACCACATTTAAATACACATCTTGCGCACCTAAAGATAGCCCCGCTTTTTTTTCTAATACAGCCATTAATACGGTTAAACGATTATAATCAATACCATTTGCTGTTCTTCTAGGTAAACCAAATACGGTTGGTGTTGTTAGCGCTTGTAATTCAATTAATAATGGTCTTGTTCCTTCCATACTAGCTACAATAACAGAACCAGAAGGGTTATCTTCTCTCTCAGAAATAAGAATAGAAGAAGGGTTAGTAATTTCCACCATGCCTTCATTTTGCATTTCAAACATTCCCACTTCATTTGTAGAGCCAAAACGATTCTTCACACCTCTTAAAATACGATAAGAAAAATAACGTTCTCCTTCCAAATACAAAACCGTATCCACCATATGTTCTAAAACTCTAGGTCCTGCAATATTGCCTTCTTTAGTAACATGACCGATAATAATGGTGGTAATTGCTTGTGACTTACAGATTTTCATAATTCTAGCAGTAATTTCTCTTACTTGACTTACAGTTCCTGCTGCTGATGAAATTTCATCACTATACATGGTTTGTATAGAATCGATAATTACTAATTTAGGTTGTACTTCCTGAATGCTTTGACTAATCACATCTATGTCTGTCTCCCCTAAAAATAAAATATCCTCATTATGAATAGCCAAACGATCTGCTCTCATTTTAATTTGCTCTGCAGACTCTTCACCAGAAACATATAAAACCTTACCATCTCCTTTAATCTTATCACAAATCTGTAAAATCAAAGTAGACTTGCCAATACCAGGCTCCCCACCTAGTAAGACAAGAGACCCTTTTACTAGACCACCACCTAATACTCTATCTAATTCTCCAAGACCTGTCGATGTTCTAGAAGCTTCTTTTCCTTCAATTTGATTTAGAAGTGTAGGTCTTATAGATTTTGTTTTTTTATCCTCTAAAAAAGCACCATCTGACGTCTTAATAACCTTCTCCTCATAAAAACTATTCCACTCATTGCAGGCAGGGCACTTGCCAAGCCATTTAGTAGACTCATACCCACAACCATTACACACAAAAATTGTTTTTGTTTTAGCCATCTATACCTCCTATTTGTCCATCTGGACCTGGTCCCAATGGACACTTTTGTCCACAGGGGACACAGCTTATGATTTCATTGCTCTTTCTACAGTTTTTCTATGTATGCCTAGTATACGTGCTATTTGTGTATAGGATAAACCTTCACTTTTTAGCTTTTGAAGCCATATTTTTCTGTTTTTAGCATTATACATAGACATATTCTCTATTCTTTCTTTTCCTAATCTACTTTCTATGATTTTTTTAGCATCTACATCTGATACTCGTTTTAATTTTTCATCTTTTTCTATTTGTATTTCACTATTTTCTTCTCTATCTTCTCTTTGAAAAGAATGATAAATTTCAAAATACTTCTTAGCTTTTTCTTTATTTACATCAAACACCTTTAATATGAAGTCTGTATCTACAAAATCACTTTTTTCTGCTAAATATTCCCCGTAACTACTCCATGAGTAACTACTATACCTATCTATTTTAGCCTTTTGTGGATTATAATGTATATACCTCAAGACATCTTTTAAATAAGAAAGTGTTTCAACAGCATAACTTTTATAACGATTTTCAAATACATGGCCTACTCTTTCATATTCTTCATTAAAATATCTAGCATAACGGACCGCTATGCTTTGCATAAGCATAGAAATATTTTCCTTCTTTGCATCTATTAATAGATGCATATGATTATCCATTATGACATAAGCAAATAACGCATAACCATATTTCTTTTTCGTTATTTTCAAAATTTGTAGAAGCTTTTTCTTATCTTTATCTTTTTCAAAAATTCCCTCACGATTATTTCCTCTTAATATAACATGATATACACGCGTACGACTTTTCAATCTTCCTGCTCTTGGCAATTTAATTCCTTCCTTTCCATTATAAATTGCCCCTCTTTATACACTTTGTAATCCTCATGTATATGACTATAGCATAAATCAACGATTTATGCTATAGTTTTTTTTATATAATTTTTCATCTCTGTCCCCAATGGACAAAACTGTCCATTGGGACCTGGTCCCTGTGGACACTAATGTGTGCCAAATTTTTTGTCTGCACCTGGTCCTAAGTTTTTCATGCCGTTTCGTAGTGCAATACTGTATAATACGATAATATAGAGAGCATGTGACCATCCTAATCCAATAACCCATTTGGATGTTTTGCTTTCATTGTCTATTTGTTCTGCTAAATACCCATGTTTAGTAGCTGTGTTAGTTATAAATTCAAAACTTTGTTTTGCTTTTTGTTTTTCTCCTATTTGTAGGTCATATAGAACTTTCCATAGAGTTGCAATTGGCCATGGATTTTTTCCGCCTATGTAACTGTCTCTTTCAAATCGTAGATATCCTCCTGTGTAGGTTCTTAGTGTCATATCTATTTTTTCTATTGTGTTTTGTACAATTTTTTCTTTTGGGTCTAGCATTCTAAATGGATTAACAGCACCTAGTATACTAATATCTACAATATCGTCTTTATTGCTTCTTTTTAAGGTATTTGTTTCTTTATCTGTTAAGTTTTCTAAGCAATACTGTTTTGTCTTCTCTGCATATTCTGTTAATTCTGCTATTTCATTTTCTACGTTTTTTACATTTTCTATTTTTTCTATTTTTTCTTTTACTCTTTTTTCTTTCTGTTTTTGTTTTTCTAGTTCTTCATAAATTTGTATCATAGAAGTAAAAGCAGCATAAATAGCAGATAAAGAGTATAAGTGAATACCTTGGTGCATTTCCCATAAATCATAGCTTTCGAATTTAGCAAAGTTTTCTTTTTCGACTTCTTGCATTCTATTTTCATTACATTGTTTTGTAATATAGTCGATATATTTTTTTAGAAACTCAATTGCTTTTCGGCACATTCCTAAGGTGTTTTTTAAGAACTGTATATTTTTATTGTTGTAGTAATGAACATAAACACCAAAGACGATACTCGCGGTTTCATCAATTTGATAGCCCCAACAAGGTGCTAGCCTCCCATCTGTATAAAAACGTTGTTCCCACATACCATTTCCCTTTTGTGTTCCCTTACTAAAGATTTGGTAAAACTTTTCTGTTTCCTGTGTCATTTTTAAGATGTCTAAAGCTTTGGCTGTAAAGACGGCATCTCTTGGCCAACAATAAGAATATCTACCACTTTTATCTTTTTCTTCATCCACTTCTAATGCAGCAGATATCCCACCTGTTTTACTATTTAATAACAATGGAAACAGAAGAATACTTCTACTGTAAATTTTTCTAACTTGATAATACGCATTTTCTCCTTCTGGTATGGATAAAGAAGGAAATTTTTGATTCTTCTCATTTTCCTCTTGTGCTTCATGTTCCTGTTTATTTTTTCCTAATACTTGTTTCCACCATTCTTCTTTAGATTCCTCTAATAAGCCTAAACTGTCATGTTCTTTTACATATTTTCTCCAATATTTTTTTGTTTTCTCTAATTCTTGATTTGTATTAATATTTCTAATATTTTCTATGTCTTCTATGATTTCATCAAAACGATATTTTTCGCGGTTATTATTAATATAAATAAATACTTCAAACTCTTTTGTTTCCCCCGGTTCTATCATTCCAACGTGTAAACTAAAAGCAGAGTCATTTGCCATTCCTATATAATCTTTATCTTGTAAAATACCACTTTGAATTTCCTCTTGGCTATTATTTAGTCGATAGCTCTCTAATGGTAGTTTTGAGAACATGGCATAGGTGTAATTATGACTATATTGCATAAATATGTTTCTCTGAATTTTGGTACCCACCATATTATTAAAGCTAGATAATAATTTAGAATACACTAAGAAATGAACATCTAGTGGTATGGTATTTCGATTGGTAAAGGTATATTTTTTTATCAAGACATTTTGATGGATACTCATAAAATCGGTTTGTAACATTTGTAATTGAAAGTACGTATTTTCTATTTTAGTATGTAAAACATTTGTATTTTCTGAATAATATTGTTCATAAAGATGATTTCTATCGTCATGTAAATAAATCAGGTTAGAATCATTAATTTTAACCCCTGTATACAACGTGTCTACGAATTGTCTGCAATCTCTAGTCGGATAGAATAGTCTTAGTAGTTCTCCTTTACTACTAAAACTGACAACCATTTCCTCATTGCCTACCAAAGCATCATTATAGTATTTCTTTTTCATTTGTTTTCCCTCTTACTTTCCTTCTACAATTTTTACAATTTGTTGTTCTAGTTCTTTAATTCTATCATTTAGAATTTGGATATCTTCATCTTTGGCATCTTCTTGCAACATTTCATCTTCTACAATTTGTGACATATCTTCTAATTCCTCTTTTAATGTTTGGATTCTGCCTAATACTTCTAATCGAATATATTTCTTCTCATGGTCTTTAGCGCCTTTGACTCTACCCAAACGATTGACTTCTTCTTTTAGCTCATATTCTTCCCCATATTCTGGTATAATCACTGGTATTTGTGTGGTTCCTTGTATCTTTTGTTTTAATACAACTTGCCCTTCTGGTTCTCCATGTACTAAAAAAATGGTTTTTGGTTTTTCTATAAATGAATAGATAAAGTTTAATAACCATTCTTGATCTGCATGACCAGAATAGCCCTCTATATATTCTATTCTTGCATTTACACTAATTTCTTCTCCAAAGATTTTTACTGTTTTAGCACCCTCTACAATTTTTCTTCCTAAAGTACCTGGTGCTTGGTATCCTACAAATAGGATGGTACTGTTAGGATTCCATAAATTATGTTTTAAGTGATGTTTAATTCTTCCTACTTCACACATACCACTGGCTGAAATAATAATGGCTGGTTCTTTTTTCTCATTTAAAGCTCTAGACTCGTCTGCTGTTCTAGTAAATTCTAGTCCTGGAAATTCTAGTGGATTATCTCCACTTTTTATTAAATCTTGTGTTTCCTCATCAAATAAGTTCATATTCTCGCGAAATACTTCTGTTGCAGAAATAGCAAGCGGACTATCTACATAGACTTTTGCTCTCATTAAAGTTTGATACTTTTCTTTAAAACCTTCATCTTGTTTGCTATCTTTTAAGCGATTTAATTCATATAAGATTTCTTGTGTTCTACCGACTGCAAAGGAGGGTATTACTACTGTCCCACCTTTGTCTAAAGTCTCTGAAACCACATCTAAAAATAATTCTGCCTTATCTTCATTTCGGTTATGTAATCTTCCTCCATAAGTAGATTCCATTACTAAGTAATCTGCATCGCCTATCATCGTAGGTGATGATAATAGGGGTATATCATTATTTCCCAAATCACCTGTAAAGACTGCCTTTGTCATTTTTCCATCTTCATTTGCCCATACTTCTATAATAGCAGACCCTAACATATGCCCCGCATCGTTAAAACGTACATGTACATTTTCATCGATATCTATAATTTGGTCATAGGAAACTGGCTCAAATATCTCTAAACATTTTAAAGCATCTTCTGCTGTATATAAAGGTGGTTCTGGTGCTAAACCTTTACGTTTTCTTTTCTTATTTTTCCATTCAATTTCCATTTCTTGAATATGTCCGCTATCTGGTAACATGATAGAACATAAATCACAAGTAGCTTTCGTTGCATAGATTTTTTGGCGATATCCGTCATTATATAATTTAGGAATTCTTCCTGAATGGTCTATATGTGCATGGGTTAATAAAACAAAATCAATTTCTTGTACATCAAAGGCAAATGGAGCAGAGTTTTCCCACTCTTCTTCTGCTGCACCTTGATACATACCACAATCTACTAAAAATTTCTTACCTGCCGCTTCTACTAAAAAGTTAGAACCTGTTACCGTTTTAGTCGCTCCTAAAAAAGTGATTTTCATATTATTTTCTCTCCTTTTCTTTTGTCCCTTATGAGAATAATTTTATTTTTTTATTTAATTTGACAGATAATTCTGTCTTTTCTATCACCGGAATCTCTTGTGTCTTCTCATGAATGGTATCATCATAAATTTCTATTTTTAGAATTTCTTTTTGATATTTTAATACTAGCAAAATAGTCTCAAGTGTAATAATCTTGGTATCTAAAAAAGTAGATACTACTTTTACATTGAAGTTTTCTTGTTGACTAACCGTTGTTAGTACCTTCATTTGACAAGCTTTTTGTATAATCTTATTTTTAACTTGTTGCAAAGATTCTTGAATGGCTTCTATGTCTTTTATAGCTCCCTCCTGTACTGGTAACCATAGATAATAACGAAAAACATATAATAAGGAAATCATTTGTTTTTTGGTTTCTACCTTATCTATTTTACAGTTAAAGCACTCTAAAAATATTTTTTGTAAGTCTATAAAAGCCTCTTGTTGATTCTTATGCCTATTTTCTTCTGCTAGACCTAATTTTTCAAAAAAATCTACTTGTTTTTGTATATCCTCTTTGTATTTTACGAAGTTTTTAGGTTCAATAGATTGATTAATTTCTTGTATTTGTGCTAATAAAGCATTTCTTTCTTTTTCTAATTTATCGGCTAAATGACTAATACTAAAAATTTTATCTTTATTGGCTAGTTTACTATTTCTAGTGCGATATTCTTCTTTTAATAAATAATCATCATTTAATAACTGATCAATTTGTTTAATTTGTAAGGCTAATTCTTTCTTTCGATTAGATTGTTTCTCTACATAAATCTTCTTATCTTTCATTTCTTCTAATTGAGTTACTGCTTCATTTCTAGCTTCTTCTATATTTTGTTTTTCCTTCGCATCTTGTTGTATCATTAGAATACATAGTAAGCGATAAAAGGCTTCTTCCCAATCTAAAGCTAATTTTTCACCATAATTTTCTCTAAGTGCTTGCTTCATCATCTGTATAACATGAATTTGTGGTTCTTCTTCATAAATATGGTCAAATTCTTTATTACTTAAGATGGTGTTAATCGGATTTTGTTCTATGGTTTCTTCTATCTCTTCTGCCTCTTGCCAAATAGGCTCTTTCTTTCCCCATTTTTGCATAAAGTAATTACCTAATAAAATCACCATATTTTGATATACCACATTGTAAGATAAGCTATCCATTTCTTTTGTTAAAATGTCCCAAGACCAACCATTAAAATCTCGTAATACTTCTACAAAGTTCATACGCTTGCCAACTAGTAAAAACTTTTGTAGTGCCGGTTGTATTAGCGCATATGCTTCTTCTATTTCGACTGGCTCTTGTCTTAAAGCTAGCAAAGCTTCTAATAACATTCTCTCATTTTGATACACGATAATTTTTCCCTGTTCTGGCTCTACTAGAAATTCTGCTCCTTCTAGAATTTTACTTTCTTCAGACATGGATTTTACCAATTGAATTTGTCTGCAATCCTCTTCTACTATTTTGATGATTCTTTCTACAAATCGTTTTTTAGGTTCTACATTTTGTTTAACTTTTTCATAATCTGCATATCCTGTTTCTATACGATATAACATGCTTAAAAGAAGGTTTTTTACATTTTCTGAAAAATCCTTCTTTTCTATCACCTTTTCTAGTTGATTATTGTAATCTTTGATATTCATTTTAGAAAAAATATCTTCTTTTGCCATTTGTTTACCTTTCTTTTGTGTTAGTCTTTCCTCTTTTGATGTTTTTATTCTTCTATATTTTCTGGTGTTGTGGCCATTTTTAATTCCGCTAATCTTTCTTTAGATAATAACACTTCTCTTGGTTTGCTACCCTGATAACCAGAAATAACACCTCTTTCTTCCATTTGGTCAATAATTCTTCCTGCACGTGCATAGCCCACTTTAAATCTTCTTTGTATAAATGAGGTAGATGCTTGTTTTGTCTCTACGACGACATCTATGGCTTCCATTAGCAATGGGTCTGTATCATCGTCTTCATCATTTGCTTGTGTTTCTAGTTCTTTATCTGATTTATTCGCATTTTCTATGCTTTCTATAATATCCTCATTATAAGTTACTTCTCCATTAGCTTTTAAGAAGTCTACAATTTTTTCGACTTCTCCATCAGATACAAAAGCACCTTGAATTCTCGTTGGTTTTGGTGCACCAGATGGATAAAATAACATATCTCCTTTACCTAATAATTTTTCTGCACCTACCATATCTAAAATGGTTCTTGAATCTACTTGTGAAGAAACCGCAAATGAAATTCTAGAAGGAATATTGGCTTTAATAATACCGGTAATAACATCTACGGAAGGTCTTTGGGTAGCAATGACTAAATGCATGCCCGCTGCTCTTGCTTTTTGTGCTAATCGACAAATAGACTCTTCCACATCTTTTGCAGCAACCATCATTAAATCGGCAAGCTCGTCGATAATAATAACAATTTGTGGTAGTTTTCCAAATCCATCTCCTTTTTCTATTGCTTCATTATATCCCTTTAAATCTCTAACACCTTTGCCCGCAAAAGTTTGATAACGATTTTCCATTTCTTGTACAGCCCATGCTAGAGCACCTGCTGCTTTTCTAGGGTCTGTTACAACTGGAATTAGTAGATGAGGAATACCATTATAAACAGAAAGTTCTACGACCTTAGGGTCTACCATGACTAATTTGACTTCGCTTGGTTTTGCCTTATAAATAATACTACTGATTAAAGTATTAATACAAACGCTCTTTCCAGAACCTGTAGCACCTGCAATTAACACATGGGGCATTTTTCCAATATCGGTTACCACTTCTTTACCTGCCACATCTTTTCCTAAAGCAAAAGCTAGTTTTGATTTATGGTTTTGGAATTCTTCTGTAGCAATAATTTCTCTTAAATGTACCACTTCATTTTCTTTATTGGGTACCTCTATACCAACTGCCTGTTTACCAGGAATAGGTGCTTCTATACGGATGCTCTCTGCTGCTAAATTTAGTGCAATATCATCTGCTAGATTAGCTATTTTACTAACACGTACGCCTTCTGCTGGTTTTAGTTCATATCTCGTAATGGCTGGTCCTACAGATACATTTTCTACCTTTGCAGAAACGCCAAAACTATATAACGTTTTTTGTAATCTAGTAGCTGTATCGGTTACTGCTTTTTTTCCACCTTTTAAGGTTCTCTTTTCAGGTTCACTTAAAATTTCAATTGGTGGGAACTCATAATTTTCATCTTCTACTACGATGGTATGCTCTAAGGTTAAAACTTCTTTTACTTTTTCTTCTTTCTTTTCTTCTTCTTGTTTAAACAAATTGGCTTCTATTACATTTGGTGAGATACTCTTTTCTAAGCCTAATGGATTTAATTCATCTGCTTCATGTGCATATTTCTTTAATTTTTTTCCATTTCCATTTTCTTTATGTTCCTCATCAAGTCCATTTAAGTTAATCGTTAGTTGTTCTTCATCTAGTTCCATTGCTTTTCTCTTAGCTTCTTCTTTTTCTCTTTGTCTACGTTCTCTAGCAGTTTCTTTATGTTCAATAATCACTTGTTCACTACTATTAGCTACATTTCTCATTTTTCTAGTTTCCATGCGATTATTTTTTCTTTCTTCTTCACGTAAAGCCTTTTTATCTTCTCTTCTTTGTACTATAAAGTCTACGATATTGGCAATTATCTCTGATGGCTTAATTGCAAACATAAATACCAATAAAATGGTAGCAACACCTACTGCTAAGATAACGGTTCCTAAACTACCTAATAAATTAATGAGTGGTGCTGCAATTACGGTTCCAATAACGCCTCCACCAATATCTCTTTCCCCTAAATAATATGCCTGTTCTGCCATATTTCCTATATCCTCTGACATAGTGATATGTCCTGTAGAAATTTGATAAACACTCATTACCACACTAACACAGATTAAAAAGATAGCATATTGCATTAATTTTGTATAAAGATAATCTTTTTTATCATAGGCTAAGTAGATGGCTATAGCAAAAGTACCTATTGGAATAATATATTTAATAGCCCCCATAATACCACCCAACATAGGGCTTAATGTTTCTCCTAAAAATCCTGATTTTGTATATATTAACACCATTAATAGTACACTCATAATTAGCATAACGACTACCGCTATATCTATGCTTACTTTTGGCTGTTTTTTTCTTCCTCTTTTTGCCTTTGCCATTTTCACGCTTCCTTCCTTTGTTCGCTATGGACTCTTCTCTATTTATCCGCTTCTATTTTATCATTCTACCTTAGGTTTTGCAACTGTTTTCATAAATTTCACAAAAATGGATTTGCTTAGAATCTTACCTTATTACTCTTTTTCTTTAGAAAAGAAAAACGATATAACATTTTCTATTTCACTTGAAAATGTTATATCGTTCCTGTAAACTATTTTCACAAATACTTACTTGTTTTTTTATTTTAATATTCAACTTCTCTATGGGACACTCTCTTCTTTATCAATAGTGCCTCTTTAATACCATTTACTTCTTTATCATATTTTGCTTTAGGAAATGTTGTTTTTCCCATTTGTAGTTTTTCTAAAAATTCCTCTAATGAAATCCCAGATACTTTACAATGTTGCTCTAAAATATCCTTTTCTTCTTCCTTTATCTCTAAAGAATATACATCAATTTTTACTTTTCTATCACTACTTTTTGTATCCAAAGAGACAAGTTTATCCATTCTATCTACTATTTCTTCTGGTTTTAAACCTGGTATCGTTTTTAAAACAGATTGCATAGGAGCCTCTTTTTCTTTTACAATTGCAGAAAATATACTAACTTTATCCGAATCTTTCTCTTTCTTTCTCACCAACACATTCCCATTTTCATCTATTACCAAACAAGCAACTGCTTTCATAGCCTTATTTTTTTCCAACAAATGACCAAGTATATCAAAGACATGCTTTAAAGTTTCTTCTGAATAGTCATTTGCTAAAACACAATCATATTTATGTGCTAAATTTCTCTCATAAAATTCGCTTATATGATTATCAATGTCGGTAAGTCTAGCTTCCTCGATTTCCTTAGGTAGTCCTCTTAATTTTAATTTACCTTTCGGAATTTCTAAATCTGATGGCATTAAATAGATTAAAAAACTATCCTGAGCAGCCTGTCTAAAACTATCTATTTGATTATATTGTACTTCTGTTATGTACAGATTATCTGACTTTAATTTTTCAGTCTCATAACCATACCAATACCCTAACATTTCAAAAGTTCCTGCAATCATTCCTTTTTCTTGCATTTGTATAAATTGTTTTTTACTAACAAATACTTTGTCACAACTATTT
>CATXTS010000032.1 GCA_958402495.1 uncultured Clostridiaceae bacterium | reverse complement strand
CATAAGGTCTAGTTGAATGTCTAATTCGCTTAAATGTTTTAGTTTATCCTGTACTTTATAGGATTTAATGGCATACATGAGCAGACGTAAGCCACTATATAAAGCACCTTTGATTTCTTTAACAAGTGCGAATGTTTCAGACTTAGGATATTTTCTAACAAGATCATTGGTATAATAGATAAGTTCTAGATATTTTTGATAGATAATTAAATTAGAATTAGAATTTGTATTTTTATTAGTAGAATTAGTGTTCAATTTTTGTACCCCTTACTATATAATTTAATTTTTTTTGAATATCATATAAAAAGTCATAGGATTCACTGATAGATAAGTTATCGATATTTGTGGAAAGGATAGAATCGATAATTTTTTGGATATCTTGATTATGTATATAATCATCAGAGTCGTTAACTGTATCGGTATCTAAGTTTACAATTTCTACCTGATAGTTGGTATTGGATAGCAAGTGTAAATACTTTTCTAAAGAAGGAATGGGGAAACCACACTTGACAATGGTTTCATTTAAATTTCCTAATTTTAGACCCAATAGTTGAGACATCGTTTTGGCATCTTCTTCAATAAATATGAAGAAAATACCGGATTTGAAAAGATAAACGGTGTTTGCCTTATAATCTTTGCTAGATTTTAATTTTACATACTTATCATAAATTTTACTCATGGTAAATATTTCCTCCTTCTTACAATAATTGGTAATCCTGTATATAAATATACTATATCCAAGTACAACTGTCAATAGGGTAAATAGTGTGATAATATACTATATATTAACTGGACATATAAAGGAGAAGGTAAATGAAAAGTTATGGAAAAGTAGACATTACTTTGGACAAATACTTAAAAGCACATAAGATAAGTCGTTCTAGTTTAGTCAGAAATACGGGATTACAATATAGCCAAGTCTTAAAATATTGTCGTAATGATATACAAAAAATGGATTTACATATTTTGGCAAAGTTATGTACCGTATTAGACTGTGATATAGAAGACTTATTAAAGCTGACCAAAGGAAAAATGGATCGATAAGTAGTTGGGATGAAATAATTTAATGGGCTATACATTGGATTATTTCATCCTAATTCTTTTTTTAGAATTGACTTTTCTATTTTTTCAGTATATACTTAGAAAAGTAAATTTCCTAAAAGAATAGAAACAAAAGTAACAATCAGACATACCAAAAGAAAGGGTGAACACTTTTATGAAATGCTATAAGAAAGTGGCAGGGCTAATAATAGGAGCTTGTTTATGTGGAATGATTATGACATTTCCTAGTTATGCAACTACGACAGGAATTGTAAATACGGATACATTGAAACTAAGAAAAGAGGCTTCTACTGATTCTGCAGTTTTAGAACTTCTAAATTTAAACCAAGAAATAGAAGTATTAAAACAAGAAGGAGACTGGTATCAAGTGACCTATAAAGGTATCACTGGCTATGTGCATAAAGATTATGTAAAAGTAAAAGAAGATGTGTCAAAGATAGAAAATACAGTGGATAATTCTACACAAGCACCAGCAAGTAATACAGTGGTAGAACCAACAGTGCAGCAAACCAATTCAAAAGAGGAAACACCAGGTGAGGACAAACAAGATACAGAAAAACAATTTGTGAAAGATACACAGGTAAGGATATTACCACTAATTCAAGCAGAAGTATTAGAAAATTCCAAGAAAAATACAAATGTTACCATTATTAGTCGTGCAGGCAATTGGTACTATGTAGCAACGAGTGAGAATTATGGTTGGGTTAGGAAAGATACTGTAGGAAATAAGGAAGAAGGAAATACAAAACCTAATACGACTACACCCAATAGCAGTGAACCAAAAGAAACACCAATTACCGTAAAAACAATGTATGTGAATGAATCATCCATTTATGTAAGAAAAGGACCAAGTACTAGTCATGATATTTTAACTTCTCTTATCCGCAATGCAGAAGTAACTGTAATTGCAGAAGTAGAAGATTGGTATAAAGTAAAGGTAAATGGGGATACAGGTTATATTGCTAAGAGATTACTATCCGATAAAAAGCAAGAAACGACCAATAGAGGAAATGTAGATAGAAATGAAGGGGAAACAACTGTAGAAGAACAAACTATGATTTCGAATACAACCACAACGAATATTAATCAAAGACAAGAAGTCGTTAACTTTGCTAAACAATATTTAGGCTGTAAATATGTTTATGGGGCATCTGGACCAAGGACATTTGATTGTTCTGGATTTACTATGTATGTATATCAAAAGTTTGGAATTACGCTTAGTCACTCGGCTACGGCACAGTCTAAAAAAGGAGTACCAGTGGCAAAAGAAAATTTACAACCAGGAGATTTAGTATTCTTTAAAGATTACGAGACAATGGATGGAATAGGACATTGCGGTATTTATATTGGTAATGGAGACTTTATTCATGCTTCTTCAGGAACAGGTTATTGTGTAAAAATTTCTACTTTGTTATCCGGTAGCTATCAAAAACGATATGAGACAGCAAGAAGCGTTTTATAAAAAAGTGAGGATTAATGTAAAATAGGGGCCATGTAAAGGGGTCATAATATGTATATAATCATAGCAACTATAAGTATGCTATTAGGAATGATTGGGGGGCTATACTTTCGTATTAGTATAGTCCTTTTTTTGTTTATCTTTTTGTGGATAGGTTGTATAAAAAGAGGAACGAAAAAGAAGAAATATGCCCAATATATCCATCTTTTTTGTTCAAGAGGAAAACTTATTTGTGCTTTTATATTTTTTCTATTTGGTTATTTCTATGTATTCTATATAGAGGGAAACTATACACAAGTGTATAATAAGATGCCACAGGAAGTCAGTATAGTGGCAACAGTTGTAGGTGAAAAGCAGGATAAGCCTTACAAACAGGTATACCGTATTCGTATAGATAAAATAGAACAAACCAATGTAGCAAATGGAAAAGAGATGCTTTTAGAAATAAAAAAAGGAAAGAATAAGGAAAGGTCCTTTCTAGATGGTGATAAAATTCATGTGGTAGGGACATATAGTTTACCAAGTCAGCAAAGAAATTATCAGGGGTTTGATTATGGTTTTTATTTAAAAACGAAACAACTATATGGAACTATAACCGCAAGTAAGGTAGAGTTTATAAAGCATACTAGTTGTCATCTATTAGAGCAAAGCATGGGATGGCTAGCTAAAAGCATGAAGAAGAAAGCAACAGAGTTGTTACCAGAAGAAAGCGCTGGCATGGTGATAGGTCTATTAATAGGGGATAAAGCACAAATTAGTGATGTCGTACAAGAGCATTTTAGAGAGAGTAGTTTATCTCATATGTTAGCCGTATCAGGTGCACATGTATCTTATTTAATTTTAGGAATTACATTTTTCTTACAAAAACTACGTTGTAGAAAAGTGCTGATTAACAGTATCAGCATTACAATCTTAGGATTATTTATAATATTAACCGGTGCTACACCTTCTGTAGTAAGAGCTTGTCTAATGGCTATGTATATAATGATGGCAAAGTTGTGGTTTCAAAAACCCAATATACTAGTTAGCTTGGCTTTTCCTTTATGCATACTTCTTTTAAGTAATCCATATACTATTTTTTCGACAAGTTTACAATTATCCTATGGAGGAACCATTGGTATTTTAGTATTTTTTCCTATATTCAAACAATGGTGTAAAAGGAAACAAAAACTATCTAAGGAAGAGGTCATAAAAGCTAGCTTTTGGAAACAAAAAAGACATCAAGTGTTAGAAAAATTATTAGATATGATGGGGGTTACATTATCTGCTAATTTAGTGGTTTTGCCGATTATGGCTGAAACTTTTCAAACCATTTCAGCTACTTTTTTGATTTCTAATTTATTAGCAAGTCCGATATTAGGCATTACCATTTTGTTAGGTTTAGGGACTATGTTACTTTCCTTTATTTGTTTTCCAATAGCTAAACTGTTGGCTTATCCATTACATTTTTTTCTACAAATACTTATGAAAATTGCTTCTATTACTTCTAAATTACCATTTTCAAAATGTTATGTTATACCACCACCTTTATGGTTGTTATTTTTATATTTTATAGGTTTATTTTGTCTATCCTATTTTTATTATCTAGAAAGGAAGAAAAGGACAAGAAGAATAGAAAACTATTTTTTAAAAAAGGTAAGTAAATTTAAAAGATATCGATGGAAGTCATGCGTGGTACTTATAATAGTTGTCTTCTTATTTTCCATTTTAGTACCAAGATGGTCATCTGATTTAAGGATATATTTTATAGATGTGGGACAAGGGGATAGTTGCTTAATGGTAACTCCTACAGGAAAGAGATTATTAATAGATGGTGGTGGAAGCAAAGATACAAACAGTTTTGATGTAGGAAAACAAGTTTTATTACCATATTTATTAAATCGTGGTGTTACACATATGGATTATATGCTGTTTTCTCATTTTGACGAAGATCACTGCCAAGGACTGTTTACAATTATGGAACAATTAAAAGTAAACCATGCTATCATAGGGAAGCAATTTGAAAATTATGAGAATTATCAAAAATTTCAAGAAATAGCAAAAAAAAAGAAGATAAAAGTACATATAGTAGAAGCTGGCCAAAGGATAAAGATAGAAAAAGATTTGTATTTTGATGTCTTATGGCCAAGTTCAGAAAATGTGATTAATGAAAATAGTATCAATAATAATTCTTTAGTGTGTAAATTCGTATACAAGGATTTTTCTATATTATTTACAGGAGATATTGAAGAAATAGCAGAAAAATCTATTTTAGAAAAATATAAAAACAATTTAAATTTATTAAATACAACAATTTTAAAAGTAGCCCATCATGGCTCAAAATCTTCGTCAACACAAGAATTTTTAGATGCTGTAAAACCTAGAATAGCATTAATAGGGGTGGGAGAAAATAATACTTTTGGACATCCTAATCAAGGCGTATTGGAAAGACTACAAACAATACGGTTGCAGGATATATAGAACAGATTTATGTGGAGAAGTAACGATTAAAGTTAATGGGAAAGGGGGAATTAAGACAAATAAAATAATTCAATAATAGAAATTTATGGGAGGTATATGATGATACATAGAAAAGGAGAAGATATGGATTATAAAATAATAGAAAATGAATTAATACCTATTTATGAAAATAAAAATAAAGAAAAACTAGTAAATGCAAGAGAGTTACATAGTATTACGAAAATAGGAAGAGATTTTACAAATTGGATAAAAGATAGAATAAAAAAATATTACTTTATTGAGAATGAGAATTACATTTTAACGCTCGCCAAAATTGGCGAACGTCAAAATTGGCGAACGTCAAAATGTACTAAAACATGAATATTATTTAACAATAGATATGGCAAAAGAAATAGCAATGGTAGAAAACAATGAAATAGGAAGAAAAATAAGAAGATATTTTATAGAAGTTGAAAAAAGATATAGAACAATTGTAGAAACACCTCAAAACATATTTGATTTTATGAGATTAGCAATTGACCAAATAGAAGCTAATGAGAAAGAAATTAGAAATGTAAAATTATTATCAGAAAATAATGCTAAACAAATTGAGCAGATACAAGCTAAAATAGACGTACGAATAAAAAAAGAATATTGCTTAGCATCAGATATAGCTGAGCAGTTACAATTGTATTCAGAAAGTGGCTTACCACATTCCAATTTAATAGGAGCGATAGCAAGACAGATAGGATATAAAACATCTTATAAGCATTATTATGAAGATGAATACATAGCAATCGTACCAGATATAAGTAAAGGCAATGATTTTGGCAAGTATACTATAAATCCCTAGCAGTAAAAGAAATAATTAAATGGTTTCAAGAGAATAAGCAAGAAATAGAATATACAGTTGTTTATCAAAAGAATACGAAAAATGGAGTAAAGGGAGAAATTAAGGAAAAGGGCTTTAAAATAGATGAAGTTTGTTATAAAATAAATTAATAAATAAAAGAAGAATGACTTAAATGATAAGAAAGGATTAGATAGGATATGATAAAAAATATTATTTTTGATTTAGGTAATGTAATAGTACAGAATCCTTCAATAAATTTAGTAAAGGAATTTTTTATAGAAGAAAAAGATGCAATAACTTTTAATGAATATATATTTAAATCTGACTTTTGGAAAATGTTAGATTTAGGTAAAATGGATAATATAGAAGTTGCAAATATAATAAGAGAACAAAAATTAGTAAATGTAAAAAATTTTGATGAAGTTACAAATTTTATGCTTAATTGGTTTAGTAAATGTAATGTAAATATAGAAACAATGAAAATTGGAAAATTACTAAAACAAAATGGATATCAAATTTATATATTATCCAATATGGCAAAAAGAACATATGAATATTTTTCAAGTAAATATGATTTTTTTCATATAGCAGATGGAACCATTATATCTGCATATGAAGGAATAAAAAAGCCAAATCAAAAGATATTTGAAATACTTTTGGAAAGATATTCTTTAATTTCAGAAGAATGCTTATTAATTGATGATGATGACACTAATAAAACGTTAGAAGTTGCAAATACTATTGGAATAAAAGGAAGAAGAGTGAATGCAAATGATTTTCAAGATGTGAAAAAACTTTTAATAGAAAATAACATTGATATATAGAAGAAAATTTATATGGACAAATAAAAATAATATATTTCAAAAAAATATATTACATGTTATATTTCATTTGGGATAAGTCATTGGGAATGAGATTATTGTCGGTGGTTTGTTCTTTATTATGGAGGCATTAAAGGTTAAGAAGGTCATCATAGGAAAACCATTTGAAAATTATGAGAATTATCAAAAATTTCAAGAAATAGCAAAAGAAAAGAAGCTGAAAGTACATATAGTAGGAGCTGGCCAAAGGATAAAGATAGAAAAGGACATCTATATTATTTACAGGGATATTAAAGAAATAGCAGAAAAATATAAAAACAATTTAAATCTATTAAATGCAACAATTTTAAAAGTAGCCCATCATGGCTCAAAATCTTCGTCAACACAAGAACTTTTTAGATGTTGTAAAACCTAGAATAGCATTAATAGGAGTGGGAGAAAATAATACTTTTGGATATCCTAATCAAGGAGTATTGGAAAGACTACAAATAATGTGGTTGCAAGATATATAGAACAGATTTATGTGGGGAAGTAACTATTAAAGTTAATAAGGAAAAGGGCTTCAAAATAGATGAAGTTTGTTATAAAATAGAAATTAAAATGAGAGGAGCGGTAAAAGATGAGATTATTTATGATTAGGCATTGTGAATCACAAGATGATATTTTAAATTGCTATGGAGGTTGTGCAGATTTTGATTTAACAAACCAAGGAATTGAAACGGCTAATAATAAAGCAAAGCAATTATTAGGCTTAGGAATAGAAAAAATATATACAAGTCCATATAAAAGAGCAAAAAATGTAGCAAAAATATTTAAGGATAAGATAGAATGTGAGGTAGAAATAGTTAATGATTTAAGAGAAATGAATACATATGGTGTAATGTCAGGTGTTAATAAAGAACTAGCAAAAGATATATTTTCGTTATTGTTAAATAGTGAAAAATATCAATCTTTTGGATATTATGCAGGAAAACCTTTTGAAGGTGGTGAACAGGTAGAAGAATTTGATAATAGAATTAAGAAAGCTTTTGACTATATTATTAAGCAAAACTATAATAAAGTTGCAATTATTACACATGGAGGGGTTTTTAGAAGTGTATATAAAAACATTTTAAAAAGAAATGAAAAAATCTTTGAGATTGAAGATGTTGCTACTATAGAAATGGAATATGATAATAATGCATTTAATATCATAAAAATTTCTGGTATAAAGATAGGGTAAAATTAAAGTACAAGTAAATAGGATAAATCTGGTATAAAAATCACTTTTTTCATCCATACTAATAGAAAGAAACGTAAAGAAGAAAGGATGACGTATATGAAGAAGTGGTTTGGAATAGGACTGGTAATAACCATTTTATTGGCGGTTATATTCACAATAGGAGTGCAATTACTTATCAATCAAAATACCTCCAAGTATCAGGTGACTAGTGAAAAGCAGTTAGCTCAAAAGGAGGAAGCAGAACGTATACAAGCAAACCAGGAAAGTCAAAATTTACAATTGGTAACAACATCTGCTAGCGAAGAGAAGATTTCTCCTAATGCAGTGATTATCTTTAAGACATATTATAATGCTTGCAATCACACGGTAACACAAACCGTGGATGTGCCTAAAGATTTGGTAAATAAGCAAAGAGATGATGTAATAAAGAGATATAAGGATTGGGACTTAGGCTCTTTTGAAAATACGGAAATAGTTTTATATAAAGATGCACAAGGAATTTGTAATGAACATTATTTGATAAGAGAAAATAATGGATATGTAGCCATTTATTATCTAGATGAGCAAGGAAATGAAACTTTAAAAGAAACAACATCTATTGTCATGAATTATTTGCCAGAAACAGATGTAGAACGTTTGAAACAGGGAATTCATGTGGTCGGCGATGAACAACTAAATGCCACATTAGAAGATTATGAATAAAGAAAACGCACAAGAGCATATGGAAAAGTATGTTTTTGTGTGTTTTCTTTCTATTTTTTCTTGTAAGGATAGTGGATATTTGATATTTTAAAAGTAGTAAAAAATGATTTAAATTGTAACGAAAAGAATTTTGAAACGTCTTATAAACAAAGGAGGATTAAAGTTATGCAGGATATGGCACAAATTTATGAACAATATTTCGAAACAGTTAATAAGTATTTATTCTGTCTAACACATAATAATGATATCTCTGAAGAATTAACACAAGAAACTTTTTATAGGGCGGTTAAGAAAATCGATACCTATAGAGGTGAGTGTAAAATGTCTGTATGGTTATGTCAGATTGCTAAACATATATGGTACGACCAATGTAGAAAAAATAAAAAGATGGTAAATGTACCAGAAGAGGAAATCTCTACTATACAATTAGATACTACTATGGAAGAGCAGATTATTTTTAATGATGAGAAAGTTTCTTTATATAAAAAAATGCAAAAACTAGATGATAGAACGCGAGAAGTATTATATTTAAGGATTACTGGAGAATTGAGTTTTAAAGAGATAGGTACTATTCTGAATAAGACAGAAAACTGGGCAAGAGTAACATTTTATCGAGGAAAAAACCAGTTAAAGGAGGTAGATGAAAATGAAAAACAATAGAGATTGTAAAATTATTCAAGATTTATTACCAAGTTACATTGATAAATTGACTAATGAGGAGACGAATCATTTTATTGAAGAACATATAAAAGTATGCGAGGAATGTAAACAGACATTAGAAAATATGCAAAAAGAGTTAACGAATCATACAAATAAGAGAGATAACAGAGAAGTGAAATATATTAAGAAATATAGTCATAAAATGAAGATTTTAAAGTGTATATTACTCATTATCATATTAGGGTATACATTACTTGTTGGTAGAAGGACTTTTATCATGCTTTCTCTTTCTCAAAAGGCCAAAGAGAATCAATTAAATGATAATTATTATGCAAAGTTATATTCTTATCAAGGTACTTCTTTAACGATAACAGAAAGTTATCATAAAGGAGAAGATTATTTAACAACAATGACTAGATTTAACCAAGACAAGCAAATCAATCAGATTACATTTTATAAAAAAGGAACAGAAGAAATTTGTTTTACACAATGGAATGGTCAGAAATATTTGCAGGACATGGGAACAATGGTAGGTGACCAAGTATTACCTGTAACCTATGTATCAGATGGTTTCTTTGCAAATTTACAATATGCCTTTTTGGTGGGTATTGATTCTACCTATTGTAATGGAAGAGCGTGTTATGTAATAAAAGGAAATAGTTATGAAAGATATATAGACAAAGAGACAGGACTAGCGCTAAGAGATATAGAAAAATCAAGTAAAAGTATAGAAAGACAAACCGATATGGTGGTAGACTATGAATATCAATATAATGTAGTTAAAGATGACGACATTGTAAAGCCAGATATAACAGACGCGATTATGCATGAATAAATTTACAATAGAAGATAGAAAATAGATATAAAAAAGAAACATACAGATATTTGTATGTTTCTTTGCATATAAGCAGAATTTATTTTTTATTTTCTTGTGTATTCGTAATGTTCAAATTTTCCTTTTTTAGGTAACCTTGCTTATAGAATGCCTCAAAGTACATAAATAAAGAGAAAATAGTAGTGGCTAGGGCGATATAGTAAATGTACATATCAAAATGCCAATCTAAGTGGAAATAGTTAATGATGAGAGAACAAGTAATGGCTACATAGAAGATGACAGTTGCTAGTTTTCCATACCACCTACTTGAAACAACTAATTCTTTTCCATATAAGAAGGAAGCACCTGCTATCATAATGACTTCTTTCAAAAATACAATCACTAACATCCAAAAGGGAATAATGTGTTTTAAAGAAAGTGCAATTAAAATAGAGATTTGTGTTACCTTATCTGCAAGTGGGTCCATTAGTTTTCCAAAGTCTGTGATAAAGTTGAATTTTCTAGCAATATAACCATCTAGTACGTCTGTTAGTCCAGATGTGGTTAGTACAATAAATGCTTCTAAGTATTTTTCTTGGAAGACGAGTACGATTATAAATGGTACTAAAATAAATCGAATGAGTGTTAAAAGATTTGGTACGTGTTTCATCATAAATATTCCCCCTAAACAGCATAAGTTAATATGTTTATTCTATTTTACCTGTATTTTCTAAAAAAGGAAAGTATTTATCAAAATTCTTCATAAATTTTCATAAATTCTTCATTTAAATAATGGAAAATGCTAATTGGTCATTTTCAACAGAAGTGATTACCCTTTGTCCGTTTTTTAATTCACCTTTTAAAATGTAATCGGACAATTCATCTTCTAAATATCTTTGAATGGCTCTTCTTAAAGGACGAGCACCATATTTGGTGTCAGTTCCTTTCTTTAATAGATATTCTTTGGAAGCGGTGTCTAATTCTAAAGAGATGTTTTTGTCTATTAAAGCTTTTTTAGTATCTGCAATCATTAAGTCTACAATTTGTAATA
The DNA here is from genome assembly GCA_958402495.1 of uncultured Clostridiaceae bacterium. Taxonomy (GTDB): domain Bacteria; phylum Bacillota; class Clostridia; order TANB77; family CAG-508; genus UMGS1663. Next base: position 5,715 of record CATXTS010000032.1, on the reverse strand, counting down.
ATTGTGATTGATTTAAGGATTCAAAGACTACAATTTCATCGACTCTATTTAAAAATTCTGGTCTAAAGGTTTCTTTTAAAGCATCTATCATTTTATTTTTTTGAATGGTTGTTGTACCACTAAAACCAATAGAATTGGTGTTTAAATTAGAACCAGCATTAGAAGTCATGATAATAATGGTATTTTCAAAGCTAACTGTATTTCCTTGACTGTCGGTTAATCGACCATCATCTAGCACTTGTAATAAGACGTTAAATACATCTGGATGTGCTTTTTCTATTTCATCTAATAATACAATGGAGTATGGTTTTCTTTTTACTTTTTCTGTTAATTGTCCTGCGTCGTCATAACCTACATAACCTGGAGGAGAACCTATTAATTTGGAGGTAGAGTGACTTTCCATATATTCAGACATGTCGACACGGATAATCGCATCTTCATCACCAAACATTTCATAGGCTAAACTTTTAGCAAGTTCTGTTTTTCCAACACCAGTAGGTCCTACAAAGATAAAAGATGGTGGTCTTTTGGTACTTTTTAATCCTGCTCGGTTTCTACGAATAGCACGGGATACAGAAGAGACGGCATCTTGTTGACCAATGACTCTTTTATGCAAATTGTCTTCTAGATGTAATAGCTTTTGTGTTTCTTCTTCTGTGATTTTCTTAACAGGTATTTTTGTCCAGTTTTCAATAACTTCTGCAATATCTTGAACAGTTAGTTCTTTTAAAGTAACTTTTTTACTGATAGTATTAATCTGTTCTGTTAGACTACATTCTTTAGCTTTTAGTTCTGCTGCTTTTTGATAGTCTTCTTCTGAGTCAGCAGAAGCTGCTTCTTCTTTTTCTTCTAATACTTTTTTTAATTCATTTTTTAATACTTCCAATTGGTATAATTCTTTATTATTTAAGTTAATTCTAGAACAAGCTTCATCTAAAATATCAATGGCTTTATCTGGCAAGAAGCGGTCATGAATATACTTTTCGGACATAATAACGGTTTGTTTGATAACATCATTTGAAATTTTTACTTTATGAAATTCTTCATAGTATTTTTTAATACCTTCTAGAATTCCGATAGAATCTAAAATAGAAGGTTCTTCTACAATAATTGGTTGAAATCTACGTTCTAAAGCACTGTCCTTTTCAATATATTTACGGTATTCTTTTAAAGTAGTGGTACCAATTAATTGGATTTCACCATTGGATAGGGATGGTTTTAAAATGTTAGCTGCATTCATAGAATGTTCAGCATCGCCTGCACCAATAATATTATGAATTTCATCAATGACTAAAATAATATTACCTAAAACTTTACATTCGTCAATAATGGATTTCATTCTAGCTTCAAATTGACCTCTAAATTGTGTACCAGCTATTACGGCTGTCATATCTAATAGATAAACTTCCTTATTTAGTAATTTTGCTGGAACTTTACCTGCTGCAATTTTAATAGCTAGTCCTTGTGCAATGGCTGTTTTACCAACACCAGGTTCACCAATTAAACAAGGGTTATTTTTAGAACGTCTATTTAGAATTTGTATCATTCTTTGGATTTCTTTGTCTCTACCAATAATCATATCTAACTCATTATTTTTAGCTTTATTGGTTAGGTTTGTACCAAAAGTATCTAGCGCTTTTCTCTTTTTATCCTTTGGCTTTTTATCTACTTTTACCTTTTTCTTTTCAGAACCATTGGCATTTTCTGTTTCATTGGATGAATTATTTCCACCAAAAATATTGGCAAAGATAGAACCTAATGGAACACCATTAGAAGAACTTTCTCCATCTATATTTTCATTATTTTCTGTATTTAATTCTTCTGGAAGTTCATCCATGTTGATGATAGCATCCATATCTATGTGGTCAGACATATCTTTAAACATATCTTCTAATTGATTGGTCATATCCTTAATATCTTCTTCAGACAAATTTGCTTGCTTTGTAAGTGCTTCTAAAGGGTTAATTCCTTTTTTCTTGGCACAATCATAACAAAGACCTTCCATGGATACAGAATGGTCTGGCATTTGTTTATTAATAAAGATAACAGCTGTATTTTTATTACATATTGAACATAACATATCTACTTAACTCCTTTTTCTTTTTTCACTTCTATATCATACACGAAAATAGTAAAATAGTCAATGAAAAAGCCTGTATTCACAAGGAATTCACAAAGTCTTAAGAATATGGAAACAATGTGATAAAAAAAGACGGGGAGAGAAAACATGAAGAAAAAAGTAAAGAAAAAGGTGTGACTTTAATGGGATTCTTTATTACAATATTGTTTTCGAATAATAAAACAATGCGTGAATGACTAAATTTATCAGTAACATAAGTTTTAAATTTAATAAATTCGCTAAAAACGAAGAAATATAATAAAACAGAAATCGTGTATAAAGAAAATTCAAAATAACTAAAAATGAGAAAACTAATATAGGGTAGAGAAAAATTTTTAATTGAAAAGAGGTTTGACAAAAGAAGGAAGTAACAAAGAGCATTTAAATTTGAAAAAAATTTAAAGAGATAACCGATTTTGAAAACTGCCTTTAATTTTGTAATACAAATACTTGCAATGAAAATAGGTCAATGATATAATGATAAAAAATGATGAAGAGGAGATAACATGAAGAAGAGAAACCTTATTTATATTGCTATTAGTATCGTTTGTGTAATTGCCATTGCAGCAGGTGTCTATTATCAAATATTTGGACAAGATAAAGACAAGCCAGTTAATAACAACGTTTCCAATACACAAGTAGATGATAATCAGATAGATGACCCAGAGAAAATAAAAGAGGAATTTAATAATTTATTTACGAACACATTATATGAACAAGGTTATGATATATCTAGTATTGAAAAGATTGCAGGACTGGAAAATCAAAGCATTGTGTATGCAGCTTACAATATTAGAGAAGAAAAAGATGGAAAATATAATGTAGATATTAATTTACCAGTGTTTAATATAGCGGGTGAACTAGCAACGGAATTTAATAATACAACACAATCTTTATTTGCCAATAAAGCCAATGATATATTAAATCATGCAAGCCAGTATACGATTTATAATGTAGATTATGTGGCTTATGTCAATGAAAATATAGTTTCTTTAGTTATTAAATCTATTTTAAAAGAAGGAAATAATGCACAAAGAATTATTGTACAAACTTATAACTATGATGTAGTAACAGGAAAAAAGGTATCTTTAAATGAAGTCTTAGAAGCACAAGGTTATAGTACAAAAGAAGTTAACCAAAAAATAGAAGAACAAGTGGAAGAGGCTAGTAAACAAGCAGAAGCATTATCACAAGCAGTTAGTCAAACAGGACAAACGGTTTATAAAAGAGATATTAATAATGCTATGTATGTAACCGATAATGTAACGAATTTCTTTATAGGAGAAAATGGAGCTATCTATATTGTATATGCCTATGGAAATTCTAACTTTACATCAGAAATGGACATCATAAAAATTTCATAAGGAGAAGAACATGATTGACATAGTAAAAGCGAAGAAAGCATTTGCAGAGTACACGAAGGATTATAATCCAGAAGACCCCAAAATTCGTATTAAAATAACACATATACAAAGAGTATCACAAGCAAGTCAGTATATTGCTAGGGCCTTGGGATTACCTAAAGAGGAGGTTCTACTTGCCGAATTAATTGGATTATTACATGATATAGGTAGATTTGAGCAAGTTAAATTGTATCATACTTTTTTAGATAAGGTAAGTGTAGACCATGCTGAAGAAGGAGTAAAAATTTTATTTGAAGATGGTTTGATTAGAAAATTTATAGAAGACCCCTCATATGATGAAATTATTAGAAAAGCCATTTTAAATCATAATCGTTTACAAATAGAAGAAGGACTTAATGAACAAGAATTATTACATGCTAAAATAATTCGTGATGCAGATAAAATGGATATTTTTGAAGTCATTACTACAGAACCATTAGAACATAATGTGGCTTTTCCAGATAAACCTATTGCAGAGGCAGTAGTAACTCCATCTGTTTGGGAAAATTTTAAACGAGCAGAGCCAATTCGTTATGCAGATATGCAATCGAACATAGACCATATACTTGTCTGGATTACTTATGTATATGACTTAAATTTTGCAGTAACATTAGAAAAAATCAAAGAAAAAGTTTATATTGAAAAATTAGTTTCTATGGTCGATTTTAAAATGCCAGAAACCAAAGAAGTGATGAAGCAAGTATATGAGACAGTAAAAAATTATATAGAAACGAAATGTAGTAAAGGATGTTAAAAATGCCTAAAAGTGTATTAATTACAGAAAAGCCATCTGTTGCCATGGAATTTGCAAAAGTGCTAGGCATTAATGGTGCTAGAAAAGATGGCTATCTAGAAGCACAAGATTGGATTGTCACATGGTGTGTGGGACACTTAGTTACCATGTCTTATCCAGAAAAATATGATGAAAAATTAAAAGTGTGGCGTTTAGAGACGCTTCCTTTTATGCCAAAAGAATATAAATATGAAGTCATTCCTAATGTAGAAAAACAATTTGGTATTATTAAAAACTTACTTTTAAGAGAAGATGTCGATACCATTTATGTATGTACTGACTCTGGAAGAGAAGGAGAATATATTTATCGTTTGGTAGAGCAGATGATAGGGGTAACTGGTAAGAAAAGAAAAAGAGTTTGGATTGATTCTCAAACAGAGGAAGAAATTAAACGTGGGATTAGGGAAGCAAAAGACTTATCAGAATATGATAGCTTATCCGATTCTGCCTATTTAAGAGCAAAAGAAGATTATCTAATAGGTATTAACTTTTCTAGATTATTATCTATTATTTATGGAAGAAGAGTTGCCAAAGCGATTAACGAAGAAAAGGCATCTATTTCTGTGGGGCGTGTCATGACTTGTGTCTTAGGAATGGTAGTGCAAAGAGAACGAGAAATTCGAAACTTTGTTAAAACACCTTTTTATAAAATTGTAGGTACCTTTGGAGATGAAAAAGGGAGTTTTAGTGCCGAATGGAAAGTGAGTCAAGATTCTTCTATGTGGGAATCTCCAAAATTATATAATGAAACTGGTTTTAAAAAAGTAGAAGATGCCAAAGCGTTTATTGTCTCTCTACAGAATAAAAAAGCAATTGTTTCAGAAATGAAGAAAAGTAAGCAGAAGGAAAATGCCCCTTTGTTATTTAATTTAGCAGAAATTCAAAATGAGTGTACGAAACGATTTAAAATTAAGCCAGATGAAACATTAGAGATTATACAAAACTTATATGAGAAAAAATTAGTAACTTATCCTAGAACAGATGCTAGAGTATTATCTACAGCAGTAGCAAAGGTAATTTCTAAAAACTTAAATGGTATTGCTAAAGGGTTTGCTGATGAAGAAATCCAAGGCTACCTAAAAAAGATGGTAGAAGAAAAATATAATACTAATTTAGTAAAGACCAAATATGTTAATGACAGTAAAATTACAGACCACTATGCCATTATACCAACAGGACAAGGGTTTGAGAATTACGAAAAACTACCGGATTTACAAAAACAAATCTATAAAGTGATTGTTAAACGTTTCTTAGCTATTTTCTATCCACCTGCGGAATATAATAAAATTTCTGTAACCATCTTAGTTGAAAAAGAGCAATTTAGTACTAGCGGAAAAGTGTGTACACAAATGGGCTATCTAGAAGTACTAAAACCAAAAAATAAAGAAGAGTTATCCACC
>CATXTS010000031.1 GCA_958402495.1 uncultured Clostridiaceae bacterium | reverse complement strand
TGATAGTAATAATAGGCTCCATAATCATTTTGCTATAATTAGAAGCATGTATCATTTTATTTAAAATATCTTTTATATCACTTTCTAACTTTCTTCTATTTCTGCGAAGAGAAGAAAGTTTAGGAGAAGCAGTGTCTGCTATAGTAAATTCGTCAAGAATAGCATTTTTTATTTTAGTTTCTATAGCTAAATGCGTATAGAGCATAGAAAAATAACCATCTAAAATAGGATAAGAAATAGTGGGTATTTCCTCCTCTGCATAGAAGTAATTTCGTAGTTCTCTTGCTAGTGTTAAGAGATTAGCAATTTCTAATAAAGCTTTACTCGATAAATAAACTTTGCTTTCTAATTGCTTCATATATAACCCCATATCTACAATAGGGATGATGGGTGGATTTCCTTTTTGAACAACTAGGCTTTGTGCTTCCATCGTCTCATCTAGTTTTTTTTGTACCTCTCCTTTTTGATGGCTAGGTCTTAGCTTTTCACATTCTGCTTTTCCTAAATAGGTGTGACAGTAAGAAGAGAGCTGTTCTATAATTTTATAGTATTCTAATTTCGTTAAGTCATGGCTTGTCATGATAAAAGTCCTTTCTATCTAGTGTAATCAGAATCATCATCTCTATCATAAGTTTCTGAATCACTATGTTGTATAGGAGAAGGTTTCCTACACTTTTTTCTAAAATTTTTATAATCTTCATCAAGAGAAGACTTAGGGATTTTTGCTTTTTTTGAATGCGTATTTCCTAGTTTTTCAGAAAAAGATTGATGAGCCAGATATTCTAAGGAAGGAAGGGGTTCTCCCTTTGCAGAATACTCTAATTCGAGTTGCGATAGTATACTCATATATAAATACCTCCTAATAAGAATTACCATTAGTATAACATAAGATTAATTAAAAATAAATAAGAAATAGACATACTTTTTATTTTATCAAGAAAAAAATTAATAAAAGCAAATTAGTAATAATGAAGAGGGAAAATAAAAAAATTAAAGGAATGTCAAAAAAATGTTGAAATTTGCGAGAAAATGTAGAGAATTCTAATGTGTTTTTATTGATGAAAATGGTGGTTTATGATATGCTAAAATACATAAAAAAACTTAATTAAAAGAGTATATTAAATTTATAAGAGGTTAAATATAGAAGCTTAATATAAAAATAATACTGTAGAATTATAAAAAAATGAATAGAGTATACTAGAGATATCCATTAATTATTGGAATATTATATAATATAGGAATATGTATTTTCATATAGATAAAGAAAAGTAAAGATAGAGATACTAACTTAAAAGTAGGAGAATTAATATATATAGTTATACAAAAACCAATAGCTGAAGAAGATTTAGGGCGAGAGGTATATCCGTTAGATAATGTTCTCTTAATTCAAATTGTACAATAGAAATAGGAAATAAATTAATTTCAAAAAAATGTGAAAAAAGCTTGTAATTATAGAAAAAACGGTGTATAATAAATAACAGCAAAACAAAATGAACAAGAGAGTGGGAACAAATCCCACTCTTTACTTGTATAAAGGGGGCTTGTGAAGAGTGGCAAGTATCGAAGAAAGAGTCGAGAATCTAATAGGTAAAACTATAGAAGATTTAGGCTATAATCTGTATGATGTACAATATGTGAAAGAAGGAAAAGATTATTTTTTACGTATCTTTATCGATAAATCAGAGGGAATTGATTTACAAGATTGTGAAAAGGTAAATGATGCTATAAATGATATGCTAGATGAAGCAGATTATATTAAAGAGACTTATTTTTTAGAAGTTTCATCACCAGGAATAGAAAGAGTTCTAAGAAAAGAAAGACATTTTCAAGAACATAAGGGAGAACAAGTAGAAGTTAAATTATTTAAACCTTATAATGGACAAAAGGCTTATATAGGAATTTTAAAAGAAGTAAATGAAGAAGCACTAATCTTAGAAGAGGAAGAAGAACAAGAAGAAATTACCATAGATAGAAAAAACATAGCAAATGTAAAAATAAAATATAATTGGTAAAGGGAGGAATTAGAAAAAAATGAAGAAGAAAGAAAATAAAACAAATATACCAGCTATTGATAGTACAGAACTAATTGTGGCTATGGATGAACTAGAAAAAGAAAGTGGCATACAAAAAGAGTATTTATTAGAATCCATAGAGACTGCTTTAGTAACTGCTTATAAAAGAAATTTTGATTGTGATGATGAAAATGTAAAAATCACAATGGATAAAGAAACTGGAGAAATCCATGTATATATGCAAAAAGAAGTTGTAGAAGAAGTAGAAAATGATAAAACACAATTAAGTTTAGAACAAGCACAAATGATAGATAAGAAATATAAAATAGGAGATATCGTTGAAAAAGAACTTATCCCAAGAAACTTTGGTAGAATTGCAGCAGGAACAGCAAAACAAGTGATTATTCAAAAAATAAGAGAAGCATCTAGAGAGTTTTTATATAATGAATTCAGTCAAAGAAAAGGAGAAATCGTTTCTGGAATTATTCAAAAGGCCGATGGCGGTGTAGTTGTTGTTGACCTAGGTAGAATAGAAGGTATTATGACAGTAAAAGAACAAATACCAACAGAAAATTACCATGTTAATGATAAAATAAGAGCATGTATCATAGATGTAGAAAAAGGCTTAAAAGGTAGTACACAAGTTATGATTTCTAGAGCACATAATGATTTTGTTAGAAAATTATTTGAATTAGAAATACCAGAAATTTATGAAGGGTTAATTGAAATTAAGAGTGTTTCTAGAGACCCAGGTAGCAGATGTAAAGTAGCGGTATATTCTGAAAATCCAAATATTGACCCAGTTGGTTCTTGTGTAGGACAAAAAGGAATTCGTATTCAAAATATTATTAATGAATTACATGGTGAGAAAATTGACGTAATTGAATGGAATGAAGACCCAGCTATTTATATTTCTTCTGCTTTACTTCCAGCACAGGTTATGGCAGTAGATATTAAAGAAGAAGAAAGATTTGCACAAGTCATTGTACCAGATGACCAGTTATCATTAGCCATTGGAAAAGCAGGACAAAATGCACGTTTAGCAGCAAGACTGACCAACTGGAAAGTAGATATAAAGAGTGAAACACAGTTTAGAGAAATGATTGCTAAAATGCAAGCAGAGCAAGAAGAAAATATAGAACCATCAGAGGAAGAATAAAATAGGACATAACCAGAATACAATGAAAATAAAGGATGTGATTGTTTGAAAAAGTTACCAAATCGTACTTGTATTGGTTGTAATAGTATAAAACCAAAAAAAGAATTAGTAAGAATTGTAAAAGACAAAGATGGGAATATTAGTTTAGATATGACGGGAAGAGCGAGTGGCAGAGGTGCTTATCTATGTAAAGATATTCAATGTTTAGAAAAAGCAATAAAAACGAAGAAATTGGAAAGAGTTTTTGAAACAAAAATCACAGAGGAAATTTATGAAAGTCTAAGAGGTGTCATGATTGATCAATAAAAAAATAGGTGGCTTGTTAGGATTAGCCAGAAAAGCAGGGAAAGTTGTTTTTGGAACAGAAAGTACCATAGAGGCTATCTGCAAAAAACAAGTAAAACTAGTTATTGTAGCACAAGATGCTGCAGATAGAACAAAAAAGAACTTAAAGCAAATAGCTACAGAGCAGAAAGTTCCTTTCTATATTTATGGAACAATAGAGGAACTTAGCAAAGTAATAGGGCAGCAAAACAAGGCTATTATAGGAATAAAAGAAATTCATTTTTCAAATGAGATAATTAAAATAATGAATAATGGGGGTGAAATGATTGGGTAAAATAAAAATACATGAAATCGCAAAGGAAATGGGATTAGCCAGTAAAGAGGTAATTGCTAAGGCAAATGAATTAGGCATTGAAGCAAAAAGTCATTTAAGTGGTGTAGATGAGAAAGAAGCAAAAGCCATTAAGGAGGCACTTTCTAACAAACCTAGTCAAGTACAAGGCAGTAAAGAAACTGCAAAAACAACAAAAGTAACGAAGGCAAAAGAAGATAAGAAGGGAACAACACCAGTAATTATTAGAAGAGAAGTGATTATTGCTGATGAAGAAGAAAAAGTAAAAGAAGAAGAGAAAAAACAAAAAGAACAAAAGAATAAACAAGTTGGTTTTGTAGAAAGAAATAAAAATGCCGATTACAATATTGTATATCGTAATAAACCAACTAAGCCAATGACAGTAAGTGAGTTATTTGGCATTGGTAAAAAAGAAGAACCAAAGCCAAAAGTAGAAGAAGTAAAAACAGAAAAGAAAGAGGACGTTAGTATAAAACAAGAAAATATGGTAGAGACAATTCAAAAAGAAAAAGTAGAAGAAGTAGTAGAAAAAGAAGAAATAGTAACAAAGCCTGTTAGACCACAAGAACCAAATGCTACAACAACTAGAAATCCAAATTATGTAGATAGAAATAATCATACAGGTAATTATTCAAATCATAATAATTATCAAAATGGTAATAATAACTATCAGAACCGTAATAATAGTGGATATCCAAATAGAAATGGTCAAAGTAATAATTACCAAGATAGAAATAGCAATTCTCAAGGAAATGGCTACCAAAACCGTGGTAATAATAATGGCTATCAAAATCGTAACAATAATCAAAATGGCTATCAGAACCGTAATAATTATCAAAATGGTAATAACAATACCTATCAAAACCGTAACAACAATGGCTATCCAAATAGAAATGGTCAAAATAGTAATTACCAAGATAGAAATAATAATACTCAAGGAAATGGATACCAAAACCGCGGTAATAACAATGGTTACCAAAATCGTAACAACAATCAAAATGGTTACCAGAATAATGGTTATCCAAATAGAAATGGTAACTTTAATAATCGAGAAAGAAGACCTTTGGATGATAGAGGCATTGACAAAAATATTAAAGACATTATCACAACTGATATTGTAGAAAAGGAAAATCAAAGAGACTTTAGTACAAGAGCGATTGATAAAGTAAAAAATGAAAGATTAGAAGAAAAAGCAAAGAAAACTACTAAAGTAAAGAAGGCAGGTAAGTTTGTAGAAGAATTCAATGGTGAAAAACTAAAAGACTTAAAACAAGTCGATAGATTATCAAATATGTTTGATGACCAAGAAGGTGGTATGTTAGATTATTATGATTTAACAACAGCCCGTGGAAAACGAAACAAGAAGAAAGCAAGTAAGATTAGTGATGATAGAACACAAAAAATCTTCAAACTAACAGAAATTACCATCCCAGAAACGATTACGGTTAAAGACTTAGCAGCAGAATTAAAGAAAACAACTGCAGAAGTCATTAAGAAATTGTTAGGGTATGGTATTATGGCAACTATCAACAATGATGTCGATTTTGATACAGCATTTTTAATAGCACAAGAATTTGGTGTTACAGCTAAAAAGAAAGAAGAAGTAAAAGAAGAAGATATTCTATTTGATGAGTCTGAAGACAAAGCAGAAGATTTAGAGCAAAGACCACCAGTAGTTGTTGTTATGGGACACGTAGACCATGGTAAAACTTCTCTACTAGATGCTATTAGAAGCACAAATGTGATAGAAGGAGAAGCAGGAGGCATCACTCAACATATAGGTGCATATAAAGTCAATGTAAATGGAAGAGAAATTACTTTCTTAGATACACCAGGACATGAAGCTTTTACGAGCATGCGTGCTAGAGGTGCTCAAATTACAGATATTGCTATTCTAGTAGTAGCTGCTAACGATGGCGTTATGCCACAAACAATTGAAGCAATTAATCATGCAAAAGCAGCCGGTATTCCAATTATTGTAGCGATTAATAAAATTGACTTACCAGAAGCGAATATTGATAAAGTAAAACAAGAATTAATGAAATACGAATTAGTGCCAGAAGAATGGGGTGGTGATACCATTTATGTACCAATTTCAGCTAAAAAACGTATGCATATAGACGAATTACTAGAAATGGTATTATTAGAAGCAGATGTATTAGAACTAAAAGCAAATCCTAATAAACAAGCCAAAGGTGTTGTCATTGAAGCACGTCTAGATAAAGCTAAAGGACCAATTGCTTCTATGTTAGTACAAAGAGGAACTTTAGACGTAGGAGATACTATTGTGGTAGGTTCTGCCATTGGTAGAATTAGAGCAATGAAAAATGATAAAGGACAACGTGTAAAGAAAGCAGGTCCATCTACACCAGTAGAAATTATGGGATTAACCCAGTTACCAGAGTCAGGAGATGTTTTCTATGAGGTAAAAGATGAGAAAATGGCAAAACATTTAATTGAAAGAAGAAAACGTCAAGCAAGAGAAAAGACGATTGGTAGTATGACACCGGTTACTTTAGATAATTTATTTAGTCAAATGGAACAAGGCAATTTGAAACAATTAAATATTATTGTAAAAGCAGATGTACAAGGTTCTGCAGAAGCATTAAAACAATCTTTAGAGAAACTATCAAATGAGGAAGTAAAGGTAAGAGTTATTCATGCGGTTGCAGGTGCAGTTAATGAATCAGATGTAAATCTAGCTAAAGTTGCTAATGCTATTATCATAGCATTTAATGTAAGACCAGGTGTGATTGCAAAACAAGTAGCAGAAAAAGAAGAAGTAGAGATTAAACCATATTCTGTTATCTATCAAGCATTAGATGATGTAAAAGCAGCTATGAAAGGTATGTTAGACCCAATCTTTGAAGAAAAGGTAATTGGAAATGTAGAAGTCAGACAAACCTTTAAGGTATCTAATGTAGGAACCATTGCAGGAGCCTATGTCTTAGATGGTAAGATAGAAAGAAATGCAGGCGTTAGAGTTATACGTGAAGATGTCGTTATCCATGAAGGTAAACTTTCTTCTCTAAAGAGATTTAAAGACGATGTAAAAGAAGTTGCTAAAGGTTATGAATGTGGTATGCAGATTGAAAATTACAATGACTTAAAAGAAGGAGACATCATAGAAGTATACATTATGGAAGAAGTAAAAAGATAAATTTACGTAAAGAAAAAGGAGGCAGATTATGCCAAAGAATGAAACTAGATTAAATCGTATCGATGAAGAACTAAAAAAAGAGATTAGTCAAATTATCTCTTTCGAATTGAAAAATCCAGATGCAACAGGATTAATAAGTGTTACGAAAGTAAAGATTACACCAGATTTAAAATATGCGAAAGTATATGTTAGTGTCATAAATGCCAAAAGTGAAGAAAAAACATTTGAGGCACTAAAACAATCTGCTGGATTTATCAGAAGTTTGATTGCTAAAAGAGTCAATTTAAGAATTACACCAGAATTAGTATTTGAAAAAGATGATTCTTTTGAATATGGTGCTAAAATTGATTCCATCATTAAAGAATTAAAACAAGAAGATAAGAAAGAAGAAGGAAAAGAAGAATAAACTTCTTTTCTTTCTTCTAAAAATACAAGAAAATAGAGGGAGAAAAAATGACTTTAGATAATATATTAGAGGAAATTCAAAAAGCAAAATCTATTGTAATTCTAACACATGAAAATCCAGATGGAGATGCCATTGGAAGTGTGCTGGCTTTATATATGGCATTAAAGAGAATGGGAAAACAAGCAGATGTAGTTGTACCAGAGGTACCAAGAACATTTGAATTTTTACCATGTGCAGGTGAAATTATAAAAGAAGGCAGTAAAGAAGCTTATGATTTAGCTATAGCATTAGATTGTGCAACGATACAATTATTAAATGGGTTTGCTAATTATTTTGAAACTGCTAAAGTAAAAGTAACGATTGATCATCATAGTACCAATACCATGTTTGGTGATTATAACTACATAAACCCAGATTCTCCAGCTTGTGCACAAATACTATTGACGGTGTTAGATTATTTTGGCGTAGAAATGGATAAAGAAATTGGTACTTGTATTTTAACTGGTATCATTACAGATACTGGTGGTTTTCAATACCAAAATACCACACCAGAAACTTTTGAATTTGCATCTGGGCTTTTAAAAAAAGGTGTTAATGTTTCTAATATTTATAAACGTGTCATGAACACAAAAACAAAAGCTAATTTTGAACTAAGAAGAAGGGCTATTGAACGACTTGAATTTTTAGAAGAAGGTCGTATAGCGTTTACCTATATTACGAAACAAGATGAACTAGAGGTAAATGCAGAATCAGGAGACCATGAAGGTATAGTAGAAGAAGGACGTAGTATTGAAGGAGTAGAGGTATCTATCTTTTTAAGAGAAACAGATAAAGGATTTAAAGCTTCTCTTCGTTCTAATAGTTATGTAAATGTTTCTGATGTTTGTTTAACTTTTGGAGGAGGAGGACATGTGCGTGCAGCAGGCTGCGTGTTATCTGCTCCTTTGCAACAAGCTAAGGAAAGAATTATTAGCCAAGTAAAAGGATATTTGAAATAAAAAAAGGAATTAATGTAGAAAGTAGATTAGAATAAAAAATTCTAATCTACTTTTGTTATGTAACTTCGTATATACGAAACCCTATACTATAATAAAAAAAATAAGCAATATTTTGTATAATTAGAAATAAGTAAGATATTAGAAATATTGACATTAACCGAAAGGTAATATAGAATAGAAGTATAAAGATTAAAAAAATGGAAAACATAAGAAAAGAAAGAGGAGTAGAAATGAAGAAAAGAGAAAAACAAAAGGGAATTACTTTAATAGCATTAGTTATTACTATCATAGTACTCATTATCTTAGCAGGGGTAACAATCAATGCATTAATAGGTGATAATGGCATTTTACAAAAAGCACAAGAAGCAAAAGAACGAACACAAATAGGAAATGAGAAAGAAATTATACAATTGGCTATGGCAGAACTACAAATACGAGAAAAAGAATTGGATGCAATTGAAAGATTAACCTTTTTGCAACAGTATTTAAATGAGCATTTGGGAGAAGGAACCGCGATTGTAGATTATGATATAGAGGATGGATTTATTATCAATATGATAAAGGAAAATAGGCAATATAGTGTTAATTTCAAAGGCGTGGAACTAAGTGTAGATTGGGAAAAGGCAATGAAGGAAGCTGTAGCACCAAATGAACAAATAGAAGAACGTAACCAAGGGGCGATAGGGATAGGTACAGACGGAAAACCAGTTAATATGGACTTATGGGAATACACTTTATTAGAAGAGGGAACGTATGCTTTAAATGATGAAGAGGTTATTCATAATGCTAATATAGAAAATAAAGGCTATTTAGGTGGCTTTAATAGTCAAGGAGAAATAGAAGGAAAAGTACCTGCTTATATAAAGACGAAATCGGATAATCATTTTAAGCCAGTAACAGATATGAACAATACATTTAGAGAATGCACAGATATGATAAATGCACCAGAAATTCCAAAAACAGTTACTTCTATGTACACAACATTTAATAGTTGTACACATTTAAAAAAAGCCTCCATATTACCGAACTCTCTATTAAACATGTATGGATTGTTTTATTCTTGCTACGAATTAAAAGAACCACCAATTATTCCACAAACAGTTACCAATATGTCGCAGGCTTTTGTACATTGTAAAAAAATGGAGTATTTACCAAAGATACCGCAAAGTGTTACTTCTTTAAGAGGAAGTTTTGCATATTGTGTGTTAGTTATGCAGGCACCTAGTATTCCAACCAAAGTAACAGATATGAAAAGAACTTTTATAGGATGTACAAATTTGAAACAATTGTCCACTGCTATACCAGAAACGGTAGATAATTTACAAGAAACATTTGCAGAATGTCCTAATTTAACAGGAACTATACAAATTGAAGCAAATCCAACAAGTTATGAAGATTGTTTTAGAAATACAGCTACTAATGCTGGAACCTTAATACTTACGGGAAATAGTCATTTATTAAATGAAATATGTGCTACAAAATCTAGTAACTCAATTATTCAAGTAAGCAAATAAATAGATATGAAAAATAGAGTTAGAAGAAATTAAATGCTAAAGGAGACTTCTAAAAAGTCTCCTTTAGCATTTAAAAAAGTAGGTTGACAAAAAGGTAACAAAAGAGTAAGATAATTTGTGAAAAGAAGGTGAATAAAATGGATGGCATTTTAGTAATCAATAAACCAAAAAATTATACTTCCCAGGATGTAGTTTCTAAGGTAAAGAAAATATTACAAGTGAGTAAAGTTGGTCATACAGGAACATTAGACCCTAACGCAACTGGTGTATTACCGTTACTATTAAATAATGGAACAAAACTTTCTAAATATCTCATGGAACATGACAAAACTTATGAAGTGACTTTACAATTAGGGATAAAAACAGATACTTTAGATATAGAAGGAAATGTTTTGGAGACTAGAAGCGTTGATTGGAACCAATACTCAGAAGGAATGATAGAAGCGGTTTTACAATCGATGGTAGGAACGCAAAAACAAGTGCCACCTATGTATTCGGCTATAAAGGTTCATGGTAAAAAACTATATGAATATGCTAGAAAGGGAGAAACTATTACTGTACCCGCAAGAGAAATTACCATTTATGAAATGCAATTAAAATCTATAGAAGAAGATAAAGATGAAATCCATTTTCAAGTTTCTTGTTCAAAGGGAACGTATGTTAGGAGCTTATGCGAAACTATTGCAAAAGAATTAAATACCATAGGTTTTATGAAAGAACTAAACCGAATTCAAGTGGGAAAATTCTTGATGGAGGAAAGTGTAACATTAGAAGAATTAGAACAAAACAAAGACAATGCAATATGGTTAAAAAATCATATTTTAACAATGGAAGATGTCGTAAAAGAAAATCCAATAATTTATATAGAGCAAAAAAAATTACCACATTTTTTAAATGGGGTAAAAATAAGTACGAAGCAACCAGATGGTATTTATAAAATATATGACGAACAAAAGCATTTTATAGGAACTGGTGTCGTAAAAAATCAATATTTAAAACGAGATATTATAGACTCACAATTTTGTTAAGTATAGCATAAAATATAAAAAAGTGCAAATAATAAAAACGAGTATTTATATATTCATAGATAAGAAAAAGAAAGAAAAAATGATTTGATGAGAGGTAAATGGAAAAAATTAACCTAAAAATCCTATTGTCAAGGAAAAGGAAGTATGATAATATATAAATACAAAAAGGAAGAGACAAAAATAAACTTCCCTGCGTGGTGCGTGAAGACTAGAATTTTTTTACCAACAAATTTAATACGGGAGTCCGCCTTTGAAAATGGCGTGTAGGCTTAGTTTTATTTAATTAAGAAACCCAGGAATTTTCAACAAGACACCCACCTGTGAAAACAGGTATTAAATTTTCTTTTCTCACGGCCAAGGTGGGGCATAGGTTTAAAATAAGGTAATAAACTTGTTAAGAGTTTGTTACCTTATTTTTTCAATTAAACGATTTTGTTCTGTCATATAAAAAGTGATAGAAATAGTAGTAAAAATTTTTATATAATATTATTACATAGAAAGAAGGGAATGATGGAAGTGAATTCTGTAGATTTAATGAATTACTGGATAGAAAGTGCCGATAGTGATTATGATACTATGAAAGTGTTGTTTGAGAACAAAAAGAATACCTGGTGTTTGTTTTTAGAACATTTAGTAATAGAAAAAATATTAAAAGGTTTGTACGTAAAAAATAATCCAACTAATTCAATGGTGCCAAAAAAGTACATAATTTAATATTGCTTTCACAAAAAGCAAATATAGAAATACCAGACAATATGAAAGAAAAAATACAAGTGATTAATACTTTCAATATCAGTGCTAGATATGATGATTACAAAAAAACTTTTACAGAAAAATGTACTAATGATTATACCAAAGAACAAGTAAAAAATATTGAGGAGGTAAGAAGATGGCTAAAACAACAATTGATAGGGAAGTCTTAAATAATATAAATAAATATGTAGAAGAAATCAAAAAAAATATAACATAGTTGCTATTATATTATTTGGTTCCTATGCAAAAGGGACTTATAATGAAGATAGTGATATTGATATTGCGGTTATCTCGGATGACTTTGAAGATATTTATGATAGCATGGCGAATTTGATGGGAATGACTTGGAATATAGATGCCAGAATAGAACCACATCCTATAAAAAAGAAAGATTTTGAGGAGGTTTCAGATTATTTTATTAAGGAAATAATTGATACAGGTATAAAAGTAGCATAAAATAACAGGTAAGAGATAGTCAAATTATAAGTCTATTAAAAATAGTGAATTGGAAAAATTTTTTCTAATTTACTATTTTTCTATTATAGGGCAGAAGAATAAGAAGGTTTCTTGCTATTCTTTCTATCTTATAGTAGAATAATAAAGAAAAGTAAAAAGATAGAAGTTCAAGGAGTGCATCATGAGATTCCAGATTTATTAGATTTTAGAAATGTCGATATAGAAACAAATAAAGAAGCTAATAAATCAAATAAAAAAATAGAAAATAAAAATAAGGAAGAAAAATGAATATAGAAGAATTAAAAAAATGGGGCATACAAAATTTAAAACAAAATCAAATAGAAGATGTTAATTTACAAGTCAAAAGATTACTAGCGTATATATTACAAGTAGATAGAAACTCTTTAATTGTCAGAGAAAATCAAGAAATAAGTCAGCAGCAAGAACAAAATTTTAAAGAAAATATACAACAAATCATAGAAGGAAAACCAATACAATATATAACCCACACACAAGAATTTATGAAACTTTCCTTTTATGTAGATAAGCAAGTCTTAATACCACAACCAGATACAGAATGTCTAGTAGAAGCTGTCCTAAACATAGCAAAACAAAATCCTAACCCTAAAATATTAGACATGTGCACAGGAAGTGGCTGTATAGGAATATCATTAGCTACATACCTAACAAATAGTCAGATTACCATGAGTGATATTAGTAAACAGGCACTAGAAGTAGCAAAAAAAAATATAACCAGAAATCAAGTAGAAAAGCAAATAACTTGCATACAATCAGATATGTTTAAGCAATTACCAACAGAAGAAAAATGGGACATTTTAGTCTCCAATCCACCATACATAGCACAAGAAGAAATGAAAACATTACCGAAAAGCGTTAAGCAAGAACCAAGAATAGCATTAGAAGGCGGACAAGATGGATTAAAATTTTATAAAATTCTTTTAGAAGAAGCACCAAATTATATAAAAAAAGAAGGCTATGTATGTTTAGAAATCGGCTATACACAAAAAAAAGCTGTGCAAGAAATTGCCAAAAATACAGGAAGTTATCAAGATATTACTTGCTTACAAGATTTAGCAGGATTAGATAGAGTTATCATAGCCACATTAAAATAGAAAGGAGAAAATCAGTATGTCCTTTTCCTCAGATGTAAAAGAAGCTTTAAGTAAAATCACCAATCTAACAGACAAAGAAGCTGTAAAATATGAACTATTAGGTTATCTAATTAGTCAAAATGCTACCTGTAATAAACAAAAAATACAATATACAACGGAAAATGAATACACCATCAATCGATTTGGAAAATTACTATCTAATTGTGAAATAACAGACTTTTCCATTTCTGTGAAAGGAAAGAATTATAGTATTTGTTTTCAGAATAAAAAAGACGGATTCAGGAATCTTAAAGAATTAGAAATTATAGAAGATAATATAGAAATCATGTCATCTATAAATATAGAAGCATTACTACAAAATGAAAAAACAGGCAAAGCCTTTATAAGAGGTGTTTTTTTGGGTAGTGGAAGCGTCAACCATCCAGAAAAAAAATATCACTTAGAAATAGCATTAAGCACAGCAAACAACGCAGATATTGTACAAACCATTTTACAATCTGTAGAAATTACTATGAAAAGGTTAAACAGAAAAAATGGTGTAACCTTATACTTAAAAGATGGAGAAGAAATCTCGAACTTTTTAGCCTATATAGGAGCAAGTCAGGCTGTCTTAAAATTTGAAGAAATACGTGTCCTTAGACAAATGAAAAATAAAATCAACCGAAAAGTCAATTGCGAAACAGCCAATCTAAGTAAAACCATAGCTGCCTCTGTAAAACAAGTAGAAGCCATAAAACACTTGCAAAAAAATGGAAAATTCGAAACACTACCAGATAATTTAAAAGAAATAGCCATACTACGATTAGAAAATCCAGATGCTAGTTTAATAGAATTAGGAGAAATGCTAGCAAGTCCCATAGGAAAATCTGGTGTTAACCATCGACTAAAAGCTATTATGGAATTAGAAAATGACAAGGAAGGATAAGATAAAAAATGGAGGATATAGGCATATATGTACACATACCCTTTTGTGCGAAAAAATGTTATTACTGTGATTTTGTATCTTATGCAGGAAAACAAGAAAAAATAGATAGTTATATAGAAGCGGTAAAACAGGAAATCCAATTCGTCAGTAAAGAAGAGAAACAAGGACAAGTATTCTCACAAAAACAAGAAGAAATAGGAATAAAAGAGCAGAAAAGAAAAGTTTCCACTATATACATAGGTGGAGGAACTCCTTCCTATATAGAAAGTAAATATATCACGCAAATTTTACAAACCATCCGAGAAAATTTCGATGTCATGAAAGAAGCAGAAATTACCATAGAAGTCAATCCAGGAACAGTAACTACCGAAAAAATAAAAGATTACCAAGCAGCAGGTATCAATCGAATTAGTATAGGCTTACAAGCTGTGCAAGATACACTATTAAAAGAAATAGGAAGAATACATACTTATAACCAATTTCTACAAACATATGCAGACATCAAAAAAGTAGGTATTGCCAATCAAAATATAGACCTTATGATAGGATTACCAGGACAAACTATACAACAAGTAGAAGAAACGATAAGCAATATATTAACACTAAAACCAAAACATATTTCTGTATATTCTTTAATTGTCGAAGAAGGCACAATTTTAGAAAAACAGTTGGGGACGGGCCTTTTTTGTTTACCAGATGAAGAAGTGGAAAGAGCGATGTATTGGAAGGTAAAACAAATGCTAGAAGCTAAAGGATATGAACACTATGAAATTTCTAATTTTGCAAAAAAAGGATATGCTTCTAAGCATAATTGCCATTGTTGGTACCAAAAAGAATATATAGGATTTGGTGTGGCTGCACATTCGTATTTAAATCAAAAGCGATATTCTAATATAACGGATATAGATGCTTATATAGAAAATGTACAAACTGGTCGTATACAAAGGAATAAACAGATACATGAAATACAAAATAAAGAAGATGAACAAAAAGAATATATGTTATTGGGGCTTAGAAAGATAGAAGGTGTTTCGATACAGAATTTTAAATGTAAATTTGGAGAAAATCCTATATTTTTATATCGTCAAAAATTAGATAAATTGGTTAAAGAAGGATTAGTGGAAGTAGATACCAATCAAATTAAATTAACCAATAGAGGTATTGATTTAGCTAATTTGGTTTGGGAAGAATTTATTTAGAAATTGTTTTTCACAATTCTTTTGACAAAATAACATAATTGCTCTATAATAGGGCATAGAATAATAAAAAAGAAAGGGGATACGTGTTATGGAAAATCCAGAAGAAAATGTAGAAGAGACAAAAGTAGAAGTAGCAGAAGAACAACAAGCACAAGTAGAACAAGTATTAGAACAAACTAGTAAGGAAGAAAAAGTATATGTAGAACCAGAACAACGTACAACAAATACAATAGGATTAGTTAGCTTTATTTTTGCAATGATTGCTCTATTTATTTTTGGTTTACCTTTTAGTATCGTAGCAATCATTACAGGTATTGTTTGTCTTGCTACATTTAAAAAAGATACACAGAAAAACAGATGGATGGGTATTACTGGTTTATCAGTAGGTGCCGTAGAATTGATTGTAATGTTATTATATTATGCTATCAAATAGTCTTAAGCCATACATATCATAAAAAGGAAAAAGCAAATACTTTGGTATTGGGCTTTTTTTCTTTGTTCACAAAAAATTCACATAGATTTTTAGCAATCTGTATTGACAATTGCTAAAATTGGTTATAATATATAACAAGCAATTAGCAGTCTGACAATGAAAGTGCTAATAAAGGAGTGAAAGCCATGTTAGACGAAAGAAAAAAGAAAATACTGCAGGCTGTGGTAGATGAATATGTCAATACAGCAGAACCAGTCAGTTCTGCTACCTTAGTAAAAAAATATGGATTGGATTATAGTAGTGCTACAGTTAGAAATGAATTAGCAGAATTAGAAAATAAAGGCTATTTAGACAAAACACATACTTCTTCTGGTCGTATACCATCTGCAAAAGGTTACCGATTCTATGTAGATGAACTAGTAAAAGAAGATGATATTTCACTAGAAGAAATCAGATATATACAATCTAAATTATCTACCAAGGTAAACGAGATAGAAGACTTAACTAAAATTGCAACTTCAACGCTATCTGAAATTACCCATTATACATCCGTAGCAGTTGGACCTAAAACAGATAAGCAAATAATAGAGGAAATAAAATTTGTTCTATTAGGCTCTAGAATGTTAATGGTTGTTATTGTAACCGATAGTGGATTGGTAAAAGAAACCATTATCAAATATGATGAAGATATTACAGAAAGTCAGGTAGAAACCTTAAACAATTTATTTAACAGCAAATTAAAGGGCAAACCTCTTTCTAAAATAGACCAACCAATGGAAGAATACATTCTATCAGAAATCTCTTATAGTGTAGAGGTAATTAAACCAATTATTCATCAGATTAATCGAATCATAGAAGAGGAGGAAGCTATCTATTTAGAAGGAACCAATCGTGCATTTGATTTACCAGAATTTAAAAGTTTAGCCATTGCTAAAAATTTTGTAAATGTGCTAGACACAAAAGACTTGGTTTTAGATATGTTAAACTCTGGAATTGCCAAAGATATTAATGTTTATATTGGGGACGAAAATGATAATGAACAACTAAAAGACTTTAGTGTCGTTACCTTTAAACATTCTGTAGGAGATAAAGATTTAGGAACAATTGGTATTATT
>CATXTS010000030.1 GCA_958402495.1 uncultured Clostridiaceae bacterium | reverse complement strand
ATTGAATAAATTGTTTATAGAAAAATTAAAAAAATAAGAAAAGAAGAGTTCGTTTTTAGAAAAAACGAATTCTTTTTTCTTTTAAGAAAACTATTTAGAAAAATATCAAAATACTATTGCCAATTAAAAAGAAAAGTGATAGTATCTATTTAGATAAAAATCTAAATACTTGGAGGAAATCAACTATGGGAATGTCTGAAACCTTAAAGGCAATTGCTGACCCTGTAAGAAGGTCTATTTTAGAAATGTTAAAATATGAAAGACGTTCTGCAGGAGAAATTGCTGAAAAGTTTAATTTAACAAATGCAACAGTATCTTATCATTTATCACAACTGAAAAAAGCAGAATTAATTACAGAGACAAAATACAAGAATTTTATTTACTATGAATTAAATGTTTCTGTATTTGAGGATGTCTTACTATGGATTTATCAGTTAGGAGGTAACCAAAATGAAAAGAATTAATGGAAAAGTGATAGTGATAATCGTGCTACTATGTTTATTACCAATTATTTTAGGAATTAGCTTTTACGAGCAATTACCAGACAATATGGCTGTACATTTTGATATAAATAATCAGCCAGATAATTATGCTCCAAAAGCTTTTGCGGTATTTGGAATACCAATTTTAATGGCACTATTACAAGCAATTTGTTGTATAATTAGTGATATTCGTATGGAGGATAAACAAGGTAAAAATACCAAATTAGAAAAAATAACAAAGGCCTTTATTCCAGTTTTAAACATAGTCATATATGGTATCATGATTTACATTAGTTTAGGAAAAGATATAGATGTTAGAAAAAGCGTTTTATGGATTATTGGTATTTTGTTGATTTTAATGGGAAATTATTTACCAAAGACAAATGCAACACAAATGCATATGCCATTTTTTCCAAAAGCAAAAGAAAATTGGAAAAGAACCGGTATTTTATTAGGTTATACCTATGTGATTTTTGGATTTTTGTTTATTGGTAGTCTACTTTTACCATCTATTTATTCCGTTATTCTAATACCACTACTTTTAATCATCACTTTTATAGAGATATGTTTTTACCTTATAAAAAAAGATAAAACAAAAGAATTAAAAGTTTGAAAAAATGCTATTGTACTTAAGAAAGGGTAGTAGTATAATGCAAGAAAAAGAAGGATAAAAGGGGAAATAAGATATGCAAATAAACACATTAATTAATGAAGAGATGTTAGAAAAACGAATTGGAGAATTGGCAAGACAAATTGAAGAAGATTATCATGGCCAGGAAATCACCATTCTATGTATTTTAAAAGGAGCGGCACCTTTTACGATGGATTTGATTCGCCATATACAGGGAAAAGTAACTTTAGAATTTATGCAGTTGTCTAGTTATTTAGGAAAAGAAAGTACAGGAAAGATTATTGTAAAAAAAGAATTAGCACAAGAAATGGTGAAAGATAAACATATTTTAGTGGTAGAAGATATTATTGATACAGGAAGAAGTATGAATTTTATGAGAAGTTATTTACAAGAAAAAGGAGCTAAAGATATTAAAATTTGTACTTTATTAAATAAACCAGAAAGAAGAGTTGTAGAAGTACCTATTGATTATATTGGATTTGAAATTGAAGATAAGTTTGTTTTAGGGTATGGTTTAGATTATGATGAATACTATCGTAATTTACCTTATATAGGTTATGTAGAAGAATCAGTAAAGGATGGAAAAGAAAATGCTTAAAATTTGTGATAAAGTAGAAAGTGCTAATTATATTTATCGTTTTGATTTAAATAGGTTACCAGAAGCCATTTTTACACCACAAATGCAAGAAGAGGTGGAGATATTTTTAAATCGTTACCCAGCTAAATATTATTCCATTCGTGACAAAACACAGACGAATTCTCCAAAACGTAACCATAGAGCATCAAAAGAAGATATTTTAAAAGCCTATAAGGATATTCCGATTAGTGCTATTGGGGTGGGATTAGCCAATTATATAGAAGACCAGGTTTTAATTGGAAATCTAGTGGTTCGAAAAAATGGAGATATCTTTTTTGAAGGAACAGATGAAAAAATAGTGTCTGTCAGAGATGCGGTAAATCACGCCAAATACAGAATGCAAACAGATATTACAGATAAGAAGTTAAAGTATAGAAATGGTTTAATCGATGCGATTGATTATGTTTTAGAGCATCATTTAGAAGAAGTGATTGTGGAATTTTCCAGTTTTTCAAGACCAATTGGTATTCACCAAGACAAAGTCCTGATTTGGGAATTAAGAACCGATTATTAAAAATAGAGAGGAGAAGGGGAAGAGATGATTCAAATACAAAATGTGACCAAAGAATATGTAAAAGGTAAAAAAGCAGTAGATAATCTAAATCTAGAGATTAAAGATGGAGAAATCTTTGGTTTTTTAGGTCCTAATGGTGCTGGTAAAACGACCACCATTAAAATGATGACAGGCATTTTGACACCAGATGTGGGGGATATTGTGATAGATGGGAAAAGTATTCAAAAAGAAGCCTTAGAGGCTAAAAAACAATTTGTGTTTGTAACAGATAGTCCATATATGTTCTTAAAATTAAAAGGAATGGAATATTTAAATTTCTTAGCAGATATTCATGAAATGGGTAAAGAAGAAAGAAAAGAAAGAATTCAAAGTTTGGCTAAAACTTTTGAAATGGAAGAGGTTTTACAAGAACAGATTGGTTCTTATTCTCATGGTATGAGACAAAAAATAGTAATTATTGGTGTTTTATTAAATAAACCAAAAAATTGGTTATTAGATGAACCAATGACTGGCTTAGACCCAAAAGCTTCGTATATATTAAAAGAAATGATGAGAAAACATGCCAAAGAAGGAAATAGTGTGTTTTTCTCTACACATGTGCTAGAAGTAGCAGAGAAATTGTGTGATAGGATTGGAATTATTAGTAAAGGAAAATTAATTTTTGTAGGAACTTATGATCAAATGAAAGAAAAATTCAAAGAAAATGCTTCTTTAGAAGAACTATTCTTGGAGATTACAGATGAATCATAAAGTCCTTTCTCTTACAAAAGTTTTCCTTAAAAATTCCTTCCAAAATTATATGCCATCAGCAAAGAAGAAACAAAGAAAAACAGGTATGTTACTTTTATATATACTAGCCTTTGGTTATTTAGCAGGTATTATGGGATTTGTCAGTTATAATATAATTACTTCTATGATGCAAATTCATCAAGAGGCGGTCTTCTTAGGTGTCTTTTTATTGGGAATGGCATTATTATTAGTATTCCAATCTATTTTTTCTTGTATGAATGTGTTTTACTTTTCAAAAGATATAGAGTATGTTTTACCACTACCATTAAGACCAGTTGAAATTTTAATGGCTAAATTTAATACGATGCTAGTTACAGAATATATTATGGAATGCATTATTGGTTTGATACCTTTTTTGTTATATGGTATTTTAACTAGTGCTAGTGTGTTTTATTATATCATGGCAGCTATCGTTTTACTGGTGTTTCCAATATTTCCTATTTTAATTGCCAGTTTGTTAGTTATGATAATTATGAGCTTTGCTAAGATTACAAAGAAAAGAGATACCTACCAATTCATTGCAATCATTATTTTAATTTTAGTTATTTTTGGAATACAATTTTT
Source organism: uncultured Clostridiaceae bacterium (assembly GCA_958402495.1). Lineage (GTDB taxonomy): Bacteria > Bacillota > Clostridia > TANB77 > CAG-508 > UMGS1663. The sequence goes on along the minus strand of CATXTS010000030.1, from coordinate 13,580 downwards.
TATAAGTGGTCATACAGAAATGTCAGAAGAACAAATGCTAGAACAATTGGTGCAGACAAATGGGTTAGTACAATCCATTGGACAATATTTTGTTACACTATTACCAAGTGTGCAGGCTATGACGGCAACTAATATAGGTACCATGTTATTAGAACTTATCAAGTTATTAGCGATTACAGCTGTGGCTTATGGTATTTTTATGTTGCTAGGACAAAAATTATATTTTAAGGGTGCAATTGATAATCAGATTGGCAATGGAACTGCGCATAAGAAAATAAAAGGGGATAAGGTTTACAAACCTAAAAAAATAGCTGTTAGTTATGTGAAAAAAGAATTTATGAGTTTGGTTAAAAATCCGATTTTCTGTATGCAATGTGTATTACCGCCTATTCTTTTCCCATTCTTATTTCTAGGTATTTTTGTATTAGGAATAGGGGGAGAAGAACAAGTCCAAATGGATAGTTTATTGCAACAAATACAAGGAAGTTCTACAGGTGTGCTATGTATACTAATAGGAGTGACACAATTTTTTATGATGATGAGTTATACATCTGTAACGGCTGTTTCTAGAGATGGACAAAATGCTGTATTTATGAAATATATTCCAGTTAGTTTTTATAAGCAGATACGTTATAAAGCAATGCCAGCTATTTTATTAAATACCTTTATGTTTGCTATTACTTTAGGGATTATGTATTATAAGATTCCTAATATAGGAATTACCACCTATTTAGTAGCCTTTGTAATTGCTACGCTATTTAATATTTTACAAAGTGAATTAATGGTTGTGGTAGATTTAAAAAGACCAAAATTAGAGTGGACAACAGAATATGCAGTGGTAAAACAAAACATGAATATGATATTTACCTTCTTCATAAGCTTTATAGTTATTGCGCTAATAGCTATAATTGGTGGAGTGCTAGGTAATACGAATGTATGGATAGGTAGTATCCTTTTATTGGGATTATCCATAGCAGGTGTCATAGGTGTGGATAGATATATTTATCATCATCAAACCAAATTAATGGAAAAAATTATATAGAAACAAAACGAATCCTATTAGTATTAGTAGGATTTTTTTGTTCTAGACTTTAACAAAAGTGCTTATAGATTTGTTAAAACTATAAAAATATGTTATATTTTAAAGGTAGTATAAGGTAAAAAAGAAAGAAGGAAGATAGTGTTGAGAAAAAATATAGTTATAACTTCTAATGGTATAGTAGGAACAAATTTTAAAGAAGAATTTGTTTATAAAAATATACAGAATAAGAGTGTTATAGTGATAGATAATGGTACCTATGGAACTACTAATTTTCATAGTAGGCAACAAAATATAGAAAAGTTTTTACAATTGGGAGCAAGTAAAGTAGACTTGGTGACTATTCATAAAGAAAATGAAAAAGAAATTTTAAACTATGATGTTTGTTATATGATGGGAGGCAGTATAGCTAATTTAGTTGAATTAGTTAAAACTACAAATATAAAAAGCATTCTTGAAGAATTTTTAAGTACAGGAGTATATATAGGTGAAAGTGCTGGCGGAATTATATTAGAAGAAGATGTGGAATGGTATTTTACTTTGAAAAGAGGTACAAAACCTAAATATAATGTAGAATTTGATTCATATGCTGGATTGGGTTTTGTAAATAAACAAATATATCCGCATTATAATAAAGAGAAAGAAGAAGGAATAGAGAAAATAAACAAGTTGAACACACAAGTGGAGACTTTAAATGATGGTGAATATATAGAATTATCAGATTTAGAAATTACTGTAGAAATGGCTTGCTCTGTAAATGGATTAATAGCAGATGAAAAAGGAAACGAAGATTTCTTGTCTGAAAGAGGCTGGAAGATTATGTTGGAGTTTTTAAAGGAATATGATGTATTGATTTGGGGAAGAAAAACTTTTGAAAATGTAATTACATGGGGAGATTCCTATTGCAAAGATTTAGAAAATATAAACATGATTATTTTAGGAAAGAAAAGTGTTAAAAGAACGAATTTAAATAAAGTGTTATTTGCTACTAGTTTGGAAGATTGCTTGCAATTGTGTAGAAAACATCATTTTAGAAAAATATTTGTATCTGGTGGTGCTAAAACGAATAATAGTTTCTTTAAAGCCAATATCGTAGATAGAGTCATTTTAAATTATAATCCAGTTATTATAAATACAGGAATACAACTATTTGAAGGAGAAGATTTTAAAAAGAAATTAATTTTAGAAAAAGTAGTGCAAGAACAAGAAGGAATTGTGCAGGTGCATTATCAGGTAGAACAAGATAATTAGAAATGGAGGATACGAAATATCCTTTTATTAGGACTATCCATAGCTAGTGTGATAGGTGTGGATAGATATATTTATCATCATCAAACCAAATTAATGGAAAAAATTATATAGAAACAAAACGAATCTTACTAGTATTAGTAGGATTTATTTGTATTATAGGAAATTTCTACTTTTATGTAAAAAAACTATTGCGAACACTTGTACTATATGCTATAATATAAAATATGGAAAAAAGATAATGGATATACGCTTAAACTTTAAGTATATATTAAAACCTCAAAAGATAATTAGAAGACATTATATGGCATTGTACAAAAGTATACAACACATTAAATTACAAGTTGCAAAAAGGAAAAGAAGAAATCCATAATAGAAAGTTAGTTTTAAAGAAGTTTATATAAAATAATTATATTTGTGTATCTTGTGACGTAATTGATTATATACCAATAACTATTGAAAAAATAATTAAAGAGATTGGATATTAATAGGTATAAATTAAAGTAAAACCACGCAAACATATTGACAAATGCGTGGCTTTACTTTAAGATAATAATAGGTGATAAATATGATATATAGTTATAGAGAAATAATAAAAGTTTATGGGAATGATTATAATCTGAAAAAAGCATTAAGTAGGAATGAAATTTTTAAATTGGATAAAGGAATATATTCAAATAAAAAAATAGTCAGTCCACTGGTAATATATTCAAAAAAATATCCCAATAGCGTTATTACAATGGATAGTGCATATTACTATTATAATTTGACAGATGTAATACCAAATAAGGTCCACTTAGCGACAGATAGAAATACTGATAAAATAAATAATGAAAAAATTATTCAAACGTTTATGTCAAAAAACATATTGTATCAAGGAAGAATAAATTTGCAAACAAATGATGGATTAATAAATATTTATAATAGAGAAAGATTATTGATTGAATTGATAAGAAAAAAGAAACAGATTCCTTTTGACTATTACAAAGAAATTATATCTAATTATAGAGCCATTGTAGATAAATTAGATATGTATAAAATAGAAGAATATCTATCATTGTTCAAAAATGATGAAAGCTTATCCAATATATTACAAATGGAGGTCTTTTAGTGAATATAGAAGAAGCAATTGAAAATTATCAAAAAGCGGGATACGAATTTGAAGAAGCAGAATCGAAAGTTTGCCAAGATATTATTTTGTTAAAAATATCTCAAAGTAAATTTTCTCGAAATATAACAATTAAAGGTGGAGTTGTAATGCATAGTATATCAAACGATATACGTAGGACAACACAGGATTTAGATTTAGACTTTATAAAGTATTCATTAGATGACAAATCTATAAAAAACTTTATAAGGACATTAAGTGATATAAATGATGGTATAAAGATAAATATTATAGGCAGAATTACTCCATTACATCATCAAGATTATGATGGGAAAAGAGTTAATTTAAAGATAACGGATGATTCTAATAATACTATCCATACAAAATTAGATATTGGAGTACATAAATTATTTGAATTAGAACAAGAAGAATACTGCTTTAGTTTTGATTTATATGAGAATAGTGCAGTTTTGTTAATAAATTCTATGGAACAGATTTTTACTGAAAAGTTAAAATCACTTTTAAAATTAGGATTTAGATCTACAAGATATAAAGATTTATTCGATTTTTACTATTTAATAGAAAATAATAAATTAGATAAAGAAAAATTAGTGAATTGCATGGAAATATTAATTTTTAAAGATGAAACAATGAGAGAAAATACAATTCAAGATATTATTGATAGAATGAAAGGAACTCTTAATTCTAAAAGATATCGTAATAATCTAAATAGCCCAAAAGTTAATTGGTTAGAGATATCAATTGAAGAAACAATAGAGGTAGTTTTAGATTATATAAGCAGTTTAGAAAAAATCATTGCTTAATAAATTATTAGTAAGAAATATAAAAATTAAAGAGTAGGAGGGAAGTTAAAGAATATGGAAATTATAGATGAAGAATTTAGAAAAACAGAAGAGTCAGATGACCTGTTATTTGAAGCATATAATGAACCAATAAAATCAAAGGCAATAAAACTAGCCAAACAAGCACTAGAAGTGAATCCTAATAATATAGATGCAGAAAATTTTATTACAAACTTTGAAACCAATACTATAAAAAAATTAAAGAAGTATGAAGAAACCTTAAATAAAGAAAAAGCAAATCTGGAAAAAGATGATTTTTTTAATAAAGAAAATATAGGCATATTTTGGGGGATAATAGAAACAAGACCATATATGAGAACAAAACATAGTTATATGCTGACATTGATAGAATTAGGGAGATATACGGAAGCAGTAAAACAAGGAGAAGAACTATTAAAATTATGTGAAAGTGATAATTTAGGAATAAGGTATTTGATTATGGGACTATATACTGTACTTGAAAAATTTGAAGAATGTGAAAAAATATATAACAAATATTCAGATGATTCAACTTTTATGTTATTTTCATTATCTATAATGTATTATAAAAAGGGAGATTATAGAAAATGTAAAAAAGTATTAAAGCAAATAAAAGATGAAAATAATTATATACTAGACTATCTAATAGGAAATATTAAATTTTCTAAAACAAAAATAGAAGATATAGAAAATAATGGAACATATTCTTGGGGTTCAGAGACTGAAGCGTATTTTGTAATAAAAGATTATAAATATTTATTAGCAATTGTACCAACATATATAGAATTTATAGAAAGAGAGATTTAAGATGGAATAACAGTAACATTAATATTTAATATCATGGACAGAAAAAGAACTATATGGAGAATTTCAAAGAGCATGGAAAGGTTTTGATATATTAAATAAATTGGAAGACGAAAAAATGATAGGCGGTAGCACATATAAAGCTAAATCTACATATCTAACAAAAAATGGAATAAAAAAGCAAGATTACGATAAAATTAATGAACCAATTAAAAAAAATATTAATAATTCTCCATATAATTCTAATATGACAAAAACATATTATTAAGAGAATTAAGAATAAGTATAAAATGTAATCAATTCATTTAAGAAAGATAAAATAAAAACTATAAAGAATGAGAATGAATTGCATCCTAATAAAGGGAAAATTATCAGTAGAATTCTCGAAAAAACTATTAAACAAATTTTTGAAGAAATAGTTATAGAAAAGGTTCTTTTTTCAAAAAAAGAGATAATAAGATTTTTATACCAAAAAAATCCAACTTTCGAGTTGGATTTTCTAAATTTCGGGTTCCTATTTAAGTATGCTTTTTAATTATAAATTAGTATGTATTAATTCATTTCTTTTTGAATGGTGTTAAAAGCAATTCCACAAATTAAGAACATAACTCCAAACATAAGGCTAGTCTTAAATAAAGAAATCCCTGTATAATATAAAATAGGTAAGTGAGAGAAGGTTTCATAGCTAATTAATAAAGAAGTAGAAAATAAGCAAAGTAGAAAAGAAGCTAAGAATCCCTTTCTAATAATGGAAAGAATTTTCTTATCTATGGATTTCATTTCTTGAATAAATGGTTGTAATATTTTCATAAATATACCTCGACTTTCTGCACGCTATCTATATTTCTATATTAACATAATATAGAAGAAAAGACAAAGGTAATTTTTTACAGAAAAAAGTTAAAAAAATCACTCTATTTCTAGAGTGATTGAAAAATAAAAAACTGTGCACAATCTTTTATTTCTTATGCCTTTGCAGCATTTAGTTTTTTTGCTAAATTAGATTTTTTTCTAGCAGCTGTGTTTTTAACGATAACACCTTTTGTACAAGCTTGGTCTATTTTTTTAGTAGCTTCTGAGAATAAAGTTGTAGCTTCTTCTACATTTCCCGCTTCGATAGCTTGTTCAAATTTCTTAACAGCTGTTCTGTAACCTGATTTAATCATATTATTTCTTAATGTTTTCTTTTCAATGACATTTACACGTTTGATAGCTGATTTAATATTTGGCATGTTTTTGCACCTCCTTTAAGTTATTAAAATATAGCAAATAAAATTCTACCATAAAAACCTTATTTTGGCAAGAGTTTCTAAAGAAAATGATTACAAAAAGCAAAAAAAGTATACAGAATGTGCCCAAGAAGTGGAAAAAATATGAAATATCTTAAAAAAAGCATGAAAAGATTTGAAATATTTTAATAAACAAGGTATAATAGAAATATAAAATTACACAATACAAAAGAGCAAATTGAAAGGAGCGATTTTTATGAACGTAAAAATAACAGGAAAAGATTTAAAAGCAACAGAGGCTATTAAAGAGTATGTTGGAAAAAAATTAGAAAAATTAGAGAAATACTTTGGAGAAGAGTTTGATGTTTTAGTAACTATCAAAACAGAAGGTGCAGAACAAGTAGCAGAAATACATGTAACTAGAGCAGAAGGAGAACTATATAGAGCAGTAACTGCTCATAGAGATTTATATGCAGCTATTGATAAAGATATGGATATTCTAGAAGGTCAAATTAGAAAAATGAAAACTAAAAAAGATAAACAAAATATGACAGAGTCTATTCGTATGAAAGAGACAGCACAATCTATAGAACCTACTATGGAAATAGAAGGAGAAATTATTAAGACGATTTATTATGATATCAAACCAATGGCACCAGAAGATGCTAAATTAGAATTAGAATCAAAACCACAAAATAAATTTTTAGTATTTATTAATATAGATACAGAAAAAGTCAATGTTATTTATCGTTTAAAAGATAATAAGAATTATGGACTAGTAGAGCCAGAGGCTTAAAAATAAAAAAGAAAAGATAGGAGAAATCCTATCTTTTTGATGTAGAATAAATTATTTCATTTGGCTTTCAGCTTGTTGGATTAATTTTCTAACCATGTTTCCACCAATTCTACCAGCATCTCTTGCAGAGATGTTTCCGTTATATCCATCTTTTAAAGTTACACCAACTTCGTTAGCAACTTCATATTTGAATTTGTTAAGAGCTTCTGTAGCTTCTGGAACTACTTTATAGTTACTGTTGTTTGAATTTGACATTTGTTTTTCACCTCCTGAAACTTACTATTTTGAAAATATTATGTTTTCATTATATAGAATGCACGTTTTTGAAAAAAATACACTGGTAAAATATGCTAAGTCATACACTTAAAATAAAGTAAATGGTGTAAGGAAAAATAAGACAAAGAAAGACAGGAATCCATTTCCTGTCTTTCCTATAAGTAAAGGCAAAAAATACATTCCTGTTTTTCTGATTTAAAAAACAATATATTATAAAATTACTATTTACCAGCCATTTGTCTTTCAGCTGTTTCAACTAATTTTCTAACCATGTTTCCACCGATTCTACCAGCATCTCTTGATGATAAATCTCCATTATATCCTTGTTTTAAATTTACACCAACTTCGCTAGCTACTTCATATTTGAATTTATTTAAAGCTTCTGTAGCTTCTGGAACTACTTTGTAGTTACTATTGTTTGAGTTTGACATTATTTTCACCTCCTAGAAGTTTCTATATTTGTTTGAAAAAACAATGTAATGCTTTTTCATTATATAGATTGCTCTTTTTTTTAGAAAATACACTGGAAATTTTATGTAAAATATAGAAAAAGGTCAAATAATGTGTTAAAATAGAAATACTTAAATCTGTAGAATAAGAAAGGGGAAAAGAGATGAAGGTATTCAACGTTATTCAGACAGATCCAGAATTAGTAGATGTATTAATAAAAACTGTGCGGAAATATGAAAATGCACAGATAGGAGAAGCTGGAAGAAAAGAACTATTTTTTGTAAGATGTCTTTGCAAAGATGAAAAGAACATTAAGCAAAAAATAAAGAAAGAAAAGTTAGGAAAGATAATAAGACGACCGAATTTTCTTATTAAAATCCTTAGGGGCTGGCTTTGCTAAGCAGCCCTTTTTCCCTGCCTAAAAGGCTTGTATGTGAGATAAAAAAATGGTATAATACAAAAACAAAATGTAAAGAATGTTATTAAATACTATGTAAAAAATATACAAAGGATAGAATAAAAAAGGAGAGAAGAAGAAAATATGTATCAAATCATAACCATTGATTTAGATGGTACTTTATTAAATTCTTATGGAGAAGTATCAGATAGAAATAAACAAGCCATTCAACAAGCGATACAAAAAGGTGCTAAAGTAATCCTTACATCAGGGAGGCCCATTGCTTCTGTAAAAAGTCTAGCTTTAGAATTAGATTGTGGTCCTTATATCATTTGTGGTAATGGTGCTATTACGTATGATATACAAAAAGAAGAAGTAATATTCAATCAATTTATAGAAAAAAATAAAATTTTACAAATTATTAAAATTTGTGAAGAAAATAGTATTTTCTATGCGGTGTATAGAGAGGATATGATTTTAACAAAATCTCTTAATTATAATATGCTCTTTTTTCATCAAGAAAATGCAAAAAAACCAGAAGATAAAAAAACAAAAATTAATCTAATACAAGATATTTATACTTATATAGAAGAAAGTCCCAATGAGAACTATTTAAAAATAACGATTTGTGATGAAAATAAAATTATCTTTGACCGTATTTTACAAAAATTAAGAACTGTAAAACATATTGATGTTTTAGATGTAGCACATATGTCTAGAAAAATCATTAAGGATGGGACACAAGATGTATTAATGGAATATTATTATACTGAAATTACAAATCAGAATGTAGACAAATGGGGAGCTATTTTAGATTTAGCAAACAAATTAGAAATACCAAAAGAAAAAATAATGGCCATTGGAGATAATATAAATGATGCTCAAATGATTGCAAAAGCAGGACTAGGGATAGCTATGGGAGAAAGTGCACCTTCGGTAAAACAGTTAGCAGATAAAATTGTAGCAGACAATGACCATGATGGTGTAGCAGAAGCTATTGAAAAATATTTGGAAGAATAAAACGGGTATAAAAACGGAAAAAAATGCACATAACTATATTAGTAAAAAGATATAGGAGGGTGTATTTTTTATGAGTAAAAATACGTATGAAGATTTTAATAAAGGGGGACATCCTATTAAAGAGATAGAAGATGGTACCAAATATGGAGAATTTGTTTCTTCTTATTTTGCTTGGCTTACTTTAGAAAGACAAAAAAAGAATGCCAAAGAAATGGAACAGATGACTACATCTAAAAAACAAAAAGAGGATGAAAATTTGTAAAAAAAGACTAAAAAACATGAAAAAAGAAGAAAATAATAGAAAAATAGCCGAAATGAAATAAAAATAAATAAAGAAAATCGAGAAAATATAAAAATACTAGTTGCATATTTAAAAAAGCATAGTATAATAGATTATAGGTCAAAGAAAGTCAAAGTCAAATAAACAAAAATAAATACAATTCAGAATTAAGCAAAAGAGGTGGTAAGATGAGAATTTCAGATATGATAGAAGACTTTATCAAAGCCTTATTCACAGAGGATGAAGAATATGTGGAAATCCAAAGGAATGATTTAGCAGAACAGTTCAATTGTGTACCTTCACAAATTAATTATGTGATTGCTACCAGATTTAAACCATCCCAAGGCTATTATGTAGAAAGTAAACGTGGTGGTGGCGGTCATATTACCATTAAAAAAGTTTCTGTCACCAAAAGTAATTATTTGATGCACATTATTACTAGTATGGAAGAACAATTAACATCACAAGAAGTAGATATTTTTATTAGTAATTTTCTATCGTATAATATGGTAACCCAGCAACAAGCTAAATTATTAAAAGTAGCCACCAGTGATAATGTTTTAAGTATACCACAACCAGCCAGAGATGAAATTAGGGCTAAGATTTTCAAAAATATGTTATTAAATTTAGTAGAATCTTAAAAATAAATAAAAGATAGGAGTGATTGTTATGTTATGTCAAAATTGTGGAGAAAGAGAAGCCAATGTAAAATACACACAAATTATTAATGGAGTAAAAAAAGAGATGACCCTTTGCGATACTTGTGCAAAAGAACTAGGATTAGAAGATATCCATTTCAATATGCCCATTAATTTTTCTAGTTTCTTAGGAGATTTTTTTGAGCCTTATGAAAGTGAAACATTTATGCCATCTATGTTACAGACACAAAGCTTAGAATGTGATAATTGCCATATGCATTTTGAGGATTTTATAAAAGAAGGAAAGTTTGGTTGTAGTCATTGTTATGATGTTTTCGCAGATAGAATAGACCCTTTATTGAAGAATATTCATGGAGCCAATAGACATGTAGGAAGATGGCATAAGGCATTAGAAAAAGTAGATAAGGAGAACAAAGTAGAAAATAAAACTGAACATAAAATACAAGCTGTGGAAAAGAAAGAAACTATAAAAAAAGAAACCAAACAAGATAAAATAGAGCATTTAAAAGAAAGATTAAAACAAGAAATTGCTGAAGAACGTTATGAAGATGCGGCAAAAACGAGAGATGAAATTAAGAAATTAGAAAAATAAGGAGGAAAACAAAAATGGCAAATTGGTATCTAGAAAATGGGAAAGAATCCGATATTGTGGTGAGTACCAGAATTCGATTAGCAAGAAATGTAGAGGATTTTCCTTTTAAAATAAGAGAAACAAAAGAACAAAAGAAACAGTTTTTAGAACAAGTAAAATACATAACACCTAGTTTAGGATATGGTTTACGCTATTTTGAATTAAAAGATATGGATGATATTACAAAAATGAGTTTAGTAGAAAAGCATATCATTAGTCCAGACATTGTACTAGAAAAACAACAAGATACATTAGGCATTTTATTAAATGAAGAAGAGAATATCTGCATTATGCTAAATGAAGAAGACCATTTTCGTATACAAGTATTTTGTGCAGGTTTAGATTTACAAAACACCATGAATTTAGCTATTGAAATAGATGAAAAATTAGCTAGTCAGTTCCATTATGCTTGTAATAAAACATATGGCTATTTAACAGCATGCCCAACCAATGTAGGAACAGGATTAAGAGCATCGGTTATGGTCCACTTACCTGCTTTAAAATTAACAGGTAATATCACAAAGATTTTACATGTGGTCAATAATTTTGGTATGAGTATTCGTGGCGTATATGGAGAAGATACCCAAAGTAAAGAGGATATGTATCAAATATCCAATAACCAAACATTAGGTATTTCTGAAAAAGAGATTATTGCAAATTTAGAGAATATTACTAAAAAGGTAATAGAACAAGAAAGGTTAGCTAGAAAATATTTAACGAAGAATAAGTTAGAATTAGAAGATAGAGTATATCGTTCTTATGGCATTTTGACAAATGCTGTAAAATTAGATTCAGAAGAGTGTGCGACATTGTTATCGGATGTAAAATTAGGAACAGATTTAGGCATTATTGAACCTTTAAAAGATAGTATGGTAAAGCAATTAGAACTATATACCAAACCTGCAAATCTACAAAAATACACAGGAAAAGTATTAAATGGCTATGACAGAGATGTAGAAAGAGCCAAAGTGATTAAACAAATAATAAAACAAAATTAAAGGAAAAAGAGGTGGGAATATGATGTATAAATTTACTAAAAGAGCTGAAAAAGCTTTAGAAATAGCTAATGATATAGCTATAGAATTAGGCCATAATTACATAGGTACAGAGCATATATTATATGGTTTAGCAAAAGAAGGTTCAGGTGTAGCTAGTAAAGTATTAGAAAATCAAGGCGCAACACCGGAAAAGATTTTAAGTGAAATAGAAGAATTAATTGGTAGAAATGAACAAGAAGCGGTAGATGTAACCGTTGGTTTTACGCCAAGAACCAAAAGAGTGATTGAAAATGCGTTTAGAGAAGCGAGAAAATTAGGGACGGACTATATTGGCACAGAACATCTTTTAGTGGGGATTATGAGAGAAGGGGATAGTGTAGCTGTTAGAATTATGCTAGACTTACAAGTTGACCCACAAAAATTATATAATGAAATTGTTAAAGTATTAAATGAGGATGAATTAGCTGGTGGTCCTGAAAAATCGAATAATAATAAAGGCTTTGGTAGTTTTAATCAAACACAGACATTAAATCAATTTGGTACGGATTTAACGAAAGTAGCTATGGAAGGCAAATTAGACCCCGTAATTGGAAGAAAAAATGAAATTGAAAGAGTTACACAAATTTTGTCTAGAAGAACAAAGAACAATCCTTGTTTGATTGGAGAGCCTGGTGTTGGTAAAACAGCAGTAGTAGAAGGTCTAGCTCAAAAAATTGTAGCCGAGGATGTTCCAGAACTATTAAAAGGAAAAAGAGTCGTTAGCTTAGATATTTCTAGTATGGTGGCGGGAGCTAAATATAGAGGCGATTTTGAAGAGAGAATTAAAAAGTGTTTAAATGAAGTTAAAAAAGCAGGAGATGTCATTCTATTTATTGATGAAATTCATACAATTGTTGGTGCAGGTTCTGCGGAAGGTGCCGTTGATGCTGCTAATATCTTAAAGCCTTTATTAGCTAGAGGAGAAGTGCAAGTCATTGGTGCTACGACTTTAAATGAGTATAGAAAATATATTGAAAAAGATAGTGCTTTAGAAAGAAGATTTAGTCCAGTTACGGTTAATGAACCAACCTCTGAAGATACCATTAAAATTTTGGAAGGTATTCGTGATAAATATGAGGCACATCATAATGTAAAGATTACACAAGAGGCTATTCATGCTGCTGTAGAATTGTCTGTTAGATATATTAATGATAGATTTTTACCAGATAAGGCTATTGATTTAATCGATGAGGCTTCTTCTCGTGTACGTATGAGAGCTTATACACAGCCAGATAGTATTAAGAAGTTAGAAGAAGAAATAAGTCGTGTTATGCAAGATAAAGAAGATGCTATTCGTATGCAAGATTTTGAAAAAGCAGCTAAGTTAAGAGATAAGGGACATAGCTTAGAAGAAAAGGTAGAAAAAGAAAAACAAAAATGGGAGAATAAGAATAGTAAGGCGATTATTACTTTGACACAAGAAGATATTGCAGAGGTTATTAGTAGTTGGACAAGAATCCCGGTTAAAAAATTGACACAAGATGAAAATGAAAAGTTAAAACATTTAGAAGAGGCTCTGCATCAAAGAGTAATTGGTCAAAATGAGGCAGTAGAAGCGGTAGCAAAAGCAATTAGACGTGGTCGTGTAGGACTAAAAGACCCAAATCGTCCAATCGGTTCTTTCTTATTTCTAGGACCAACTGGTGTAGGAAAAACAGAACTTTCTAAAGCGCTAGCAGAAAGTCTATTTGGAAATGAAGAGGCTATGATTCGTGTAGATATGTCTGAATATATGGAACCACATTCTGTTGCAAAATTAATTGG
>CATXTS010000029.1 GCA_958402495.1 uncultured Clostridiaceae bacterium | reverse complement strand
GTGTTGCTACTTTCCAGCCTAATGCTCTTGCTGCCATTCCTAAGTGAACCTCTAATACTTGCCCTAAGTTCATACGAGATGGAACGCCAAGAGGGTTTAAAACGATATCGACTGGTGTTCCGTCTGGCATAAATGGCATATCTTCTTCTGGAAGAATTCTAGATATAACACCTTTATTTCCATGACGTCCAGCCATTTTATCTCCTACAGAGATTTTTCTTTTTGTAGCAATATAACAACGGATAACTTGGTTTACACCAGGTCCTAATTCATCGGAATTGTCTCTAGTAAAGATTTTGACGTCTACGATGGTTCCTGCTTCTCCATGTGGTACTCTTAAAGAAGTGTCTCTAACTTCTCTTGCTTTTTCTCCAAAGATAGCACGCAATAATCTTTCTTCTGCTGTTAATTCGGTTTCTCCTTTTGGTGTTACTTTTCCAACTAGGATGTCTCCTGGTCTTACTTCTGCACCAATACGAATGATTCCATTTTCATCTAAGTCTTTTAGTCCATCATCACCTACATTTGGAATGTCTCTTGTGATTTCTTCTGGACCTAATTTGGTATCTCTACATTCACAGTCATATTCTTCTATATGAATGGAGGTATATACGTCTTCTTTTACTAGTCTTTCACTAATTAAAACAGCATCTTCATAGTTATAACCTTCCCAAGTTGTAAAGGCGATTAATACGTTTTTACCTAAGGACATCTCTCCATTTTTGGTAGATGGTCCATCTGCTAAGATGTCTCCTTCTTTTACTTTTTCTCCTCTAGTTACCACTGGTCTTTGATTAATACAAGTTCCACCATTGGTTCTTTTGAATTTGCGTAAATGATAGGTATCTATTTCGTTTTTCTTGTTTCTAACTAAAATTTCATCTGCTGATACTTTTTCTATAACACCTTCGTTTTTAGCTGTAACTGTTATACCAGAGTCTTTTGCTGCTCTATATTCGATTCCAGTTCCTACAATTGGTGCTTCTGTTGTTAGTAGTGGAACTGCTTGACGTTGCATGTTAGATCCCATTAGTGAACGTTTTACGTCATCATGCTCTAAGAATGGTATCATGGCAGCGGCTACTGATACGAGTTCCTTTGGTGAAACGTCTATGTAGTCTACTTGGTCTGCATCTACTTCTGTAATTTCTGCTCTATGACGTACTCGAATTCTTTTATTGACGAATTTGTTTTGTGCATCTAATGGTTCCGATGCTTGTGCAATGATATAATTATCTTCTTCATCTGCTGGCATATATTCTACAATGTCTGTTATTTTTCCTGTTTCATGGTCTATTTTTCTATATGGTGTTTCTATAAATCCATATTCATTAATAATTGCAAAAGAAGATAATGCTGAGATAAGTCCAATGTTTGGTCCTTCTGGAGATTCTACTGGACATAATCTACCATAGTGTGTATAGTGAATATCACGTACTTCAAATCCTGCTCTTTCTCTTGAAAGTCCTCCAGGTCCTAATGCAGAGATTCTTCTTTTATGGGTAAGCTCTGATAATGGGTTTGTTTGGTCCATAAATTGTGAAAGTTGAGAGCTTCCAAAGAATTCTCTAATAGAAGATGTGATTGGTTTTGTGTTTATTAAGGTTTGTGGTGTAACAACATCTAAGTCTTGTATCGTCATTCTTTCACGAACAACTCTTTCTAATCTGGTTAAACCAATTCTAAATTGATTTTGTAATAATTCTCCAACACAACGAATACGTCTATTTCCTAAATGGTCAATATCATCTACATTACCTAGTCCATGGTCTAAGTTTAATAGATAATTGATAGAAGCAATGATGTCTTCATTGGTAATATGTTTTGGTATTAATTCTTCTTTTCTTTCTTTTAATACATTATGTAAGTCTTTCTCTTCTGTTGTATCTAAAATAGACTTTAACACTTCATAATTGACCTCTTCTTTGAAGTGTAAATCGGAGATGTCTACATTAGTAACTACTTTATGTATGTTGACTGTACCATTTCCAATAATTCTTACTTTGGTATCTCCTACTTTTACATCTACTATGTTTAAACCTGTATTTTGAATTTCTTCTGCTACTTCTTTGGAAATTATATTTCCTTTTTCTACTAAGACTTCTCCTGTAGATGGATCTATAATGTCTTCAAAAGCTTCTAGTCCTGTAATTCTAAAGGCTAAGTTTAGTTTTTTATTAAATTTATATCTTCCCACTTTAGCTAAATCATATCTTCTAGGGTCAAAAAATAGTCCATTAAATAAGTTTCTAGCTGCATCTACAGTTGGAAGTTCTCCTGGTCTTAATTTTTTGTATATTTCAATTAATGCTTCATCTGCTGTTTTAATAGGATCTTTTTGAAGTGTTGCTAAAATTTTAGGTTCTTCCCCAAATAAAGCCACAATTTGTTCATCTGTTGCAAGTCCTATTGCTCTTAAAAGTGAAGTAACTGGTATTTTTCTGGTTCTATCTACTCTTGCCCAAAATACATCGTTTCCATCTGTTTCATATTCAATCCAAGCACCACGGATTGGCATAACTGTAGAGGTATATATTTTCTTTCCGGTTTTATCATAATCATCTGCATAGTAGCATCCTGGTGAACGAACTAATTGGCTGACTACTACTCTTTCTGCACCATTAATAATAAAGGTTCCACTATCGGTCATTAATGGGAAATCACCAAGATAAATTTCTTGTTCTTTAATTTCACCAGTCTCACGATTAATTAGTCTTACCTTTACGTGTAATCTTGTAGAATAGGTTGCATCTCTTTCTTTTGCTTCCTCTACTGAATATTTTGTTTTCTCTTCCATGTAATAATCGAAAAATTCAAGAACTAAATTACCAGAATAGTCAACAATTGGAGAAATATCTTTTAATACTTCACCTAGTCCTTCTTCTATGAACCAGTCATAAGAATCTTTTTGGACTTTGATTAAGTTTGGCATTTCTATAAAATCACCAATCTTTGCAAACGTTTTACGTGTGCTTTTTTCATATTTGATATCCTTTGTCAAAACAAACCACCCCTAAATAGATTTAAGCAGATTATAAATTTTATACTGAAAATTATATGTGTTATTACGCACTTTTGTTTCAGCTACTTTTGTGAATAAAATTTATAGATAAAAAGAAGTCCTTCTTGTTTTCATTTTTCCAAAAAAACATTACTTTCCTGCTTATAAAAAGTACAGTTTTTATTTTCCAAATAATAGCAATTCCTCTTCTTTTTTTAAATTTACGTAAACAGAGAAATAGGCAACAAAAAGGTATGTTGGCAATCTTTTTCATTTTTGCCAACTACCTTTGCTTTTGTTTCCTTATTACTTTTTAAATATTATATATTTTTTTATGGTTCTCAACCCCACTATTTCTTTTAATTTGGAGTTATTCCATGGTTTTATCTTCTCTTATAGCGATAAAACTCCTTATACTTCTTTAGTATACCTCAAAAAGAATATGCTTGTCAATATATTTTGCTCATTTTATAAACTTTTTTATAATTTCTAAATAACATAACGTGACTTGTTTTATTTATAGTTTTACTGTTATGTTTTATATGTATTTACTTTTAAATACATTACTTCATTTATAAATAATAAGGAATAAAAGGTGATTTTATGTATCCAGAAAAAGGTGTTACATTTATTAGTTTAGTTATAACCATTATCTTATTAATAATTTTGGCAGGAATTACTTTAAATGTAACGATAGGAGAAAATGGTATTTTTACAAAAGCTAAGCAAGCTAAACAAAATATTTTTTTAGCTGGAGAGGCTGAATCTTTGCAGTTAAATCAATTATATTATGAATTAGAGACAGGTAAGCAAATGACAGAAGATGAAGAAAGTTCTAAAAAAGAGGAAATTATCGCTCTATTGCAAAAGCAAGTATCTGAATTACAAAAGCAGATACTGGATTTGCAGACACAAATAGATAGTTTGACTTCTAGTTGTGCAGAAAAAGAGGCTTTACTTGTTAGCTTGCAAAAACAGATAGAGGAGAATCGTAAGACTATTGAAAATCTTCAAAATCAAGTGACTATAAAAGATTCTACTATTACTGATTTACAAAACCAAATTGTGCAAAAGGATTTGCTTATTGCAAACTTACAATCTCAGTTAAAAGAGTCACAAAATAAGTTTACTAATTTACAAGCAGAATATACCAGTTTTAAGTCTACAGTTGCACAAGCTATTACTGAAAAAGGTGTCACTACTTCTTCTACAGATAGCGCTTCTGTAATGGCACAAAATATACAAAAGATTAATAGTGGAGATTTCTACGTTTATTATGCACAATATAATTTTAATTCTAATATTACCTCCATTAATTTTACCATTACAAAAGATACTTTATATTTTCTTACAAATGGAAATTGGTTTACTTCTAATTATCAGTCTCAGTTAAAGATTACGGTGAACTCTACTCCACTTAGTTATACAGATTACTCTGTTTTTTCTAATGTATATTTAGCAAAATATGATACCAAAGATTGGAAAGGGAAAGTGGCTACCTTATATGTTGACCGTACTTATGTGGCCACAAATACTTACAATATTCTAACACTTATTGGCTTATAATATATTTTCTCTTTTAAAAATGGAAAAGAATCCAAGATATTATACATTTATCTAATATTTGGATTCTTATTATATTTCTATTCTTCTAATTTGGTTCCACAGTGGCTACAAAATTTAGCATCTTCTGGTACTTTGTTTTTACAAGTTGGACATTCCTTTTCTTCTGGTTTTTTCTTTCCACATTGCATACAGAATTTTCCTGTTTGCTTTTGTGCTCCACATGTGCAATTCCAGTTATCTTCTTTTTGTTCTTGTTCTATTTTTTCTTCCTTTTGGCTATCTTGTTGTAAGTCTATATGGTTATTGGCACTTGGTTGCCAAGATGCTGCAGTAGCATTACTCACTACATTGCCAGTTGCCATGTTCATCATACCGATTCCCATAAATCCATTCATACTTCCTGCTTGGTTTTCTGCTGCACTTTTTACAGCTTCTGAATAAGCACCTACCATTTTTCCTTGTTGCATATAGCTATTAGAACTTAGTTCATAATCGTCTATTTTTTGTTTAGATTCTTCATCTAGAGTAACGGATTCTACTGCAAAGCAGTTAATTTTTATTCCTCTTTGTCTCATTGGCTCATCAAAGACTTGCTCATCCATCATTTGTCTGATTTCATCGGTTTGACTCGGCATTTCTAAAACGGGTACTTTGTGTTTACTATCCCCTAATTCATTTACTACATTTTGGAATACAGCCATGACTTCACTTCTTAATTGTTCTGTTAATTGTTGCTTTTTATAAATTTGCGCAGTTCCTGCTATTTTGCTCATAAATAAGGCTGGGTTTTCTATATAAAAAGTGTAAGTTCCAAAGCATTTAATTTGCACTCTTAGTGGTGTGATGGTATTGGTCATCTGGTTTGGTATCGGATGTGACCAGTCTTGAAATGGAATTGGTGATGCTGTTCCAAATTTATTATCTACGATTTCTTTAATGTTGAAGAAAAATACGGCTTGTTGTTTGGCGCTAGCTCCATCATATGTAAATCTCTGCCACATTTCTTTAAATACGGCTCCAAATTGTCCTGCAAAGAAGGATGGTGAAGAAGATGTGTCAAAGGTATAAATACCTTCTTCTGCAGTAGCATCGATAACTCTACCATTATCATAAATAATAGCACATTGTCCTGGTGCTACAATAATCGTACTTTTGTTAGTTATAACACCTGTTGGTGTTGTTTGCTTTTCCATCAATATTTCATTAGTCATATTTTCACAACGAATGGCCTCCTTCCATTGGTCGTGCATTGTACTTCCTATTGCACTAGTTGCGGCTTTAATAAGTCCCATATTTTTTCCTCCTTTATTTTACCTTCTAAATGGTTCTAAATTTGCTAATACCCAACCGTAATCTCTTGTAGTAATGATACTTCCACAATAGTCGCATTTTCCTGAAGAAGTGATTTTAGTAGGTGCTCCACAGTTTGGGCAGTTCGTTGTTCTTATTTCTTCTGTTTGCTGTGTCGTTTTGATACCCGTTGTTCTTTCAAAAGTTAGTTTATATAAGTTACCTCTGTCGGCTTCCTTGCTACCTTCTATTACTTCTTTTGTAGTAGCATGAATGATATAGTCTTTCATAACAGATTTTAAGGCTACTTCTACGATGTCTTTTCCACCTTCTTGTTTGAAGTTATAAATGTAGGCATAGGTTATGCTAATTCTGTCTATCACATTGATTCGATTGGTGTCTATATATCCTTGTATTTGTGCTAAATGTTGCTCAAATAAGGTTTCTGTTTCAAAAAGTCTCATTGATTCCCAGTCTCTTTTGGTCCATGCATTTTGTAATTTTATGAACAAGTCTTTTGTCCATGCTATAAATTTTTGTTCAGAGAATAGTGGGTCTATTTCTTGTATTTTGTTAGCATTTCGTATAGAGGCTTCTTGGCTGATTTCTCCTAATACTGCATTCCCCCTATTAGTAGGTACATACGGTATGTTTCTTCTTCCTTGATGCTGTTTCTGTGTCTTGGTAATGATATAGGCTACTACTAAAATAACAAAAATAGTAGATATAGCAATTCCTAAACTGCCACTTGTTGTAGATGTTGTTGTATAATGTCCTCCATAACTATAATCATCGTCCCAACTACTAGAAGAGCTAGAATCCCAACTGCTAGAGGAAGAGGAGCCCCAATCACTAGAAGAGTCACTATCATAACGGTCAAAACTGCCTACATCGGCTAATGAATATGTAGAAATTGACAAGATAAGGCATAGAATTAACATGACAATTTTCTTTTTCATATTTCTCTTACGCACTCCTTTTTATTTTCTTAAGTTTATCATAATTTAAGCACTTCTTTTTGTCAATCTTTTTCGACAAAATCCCTAAAAGTTATTTTTTCCAATTTTTCTAGTTTTTACAAATATTTTTATCGAACATCTATCTTTGTTTGCTTATAATTTTATTGAAAATAGTGGACTTTTTTGTCTGTTTATTGTAGAATAGTTTTCATGAATAAAAAATAGGAGGATTTCTATGGAAACATTACCTTTGATTGTAAAATATTTAGCAACTGCTTTTGTTGGCATGATTCCCATTATTGAGTTAAGAGGTGCCATTCCCGTAGGTGTATTTACCTTCCATTTAAACTATGTAGAATCTTTTATCGCCAGTTTTATTGGAAATATTCTCCCAGTCTACTTTATTGTTAAATACATTAGACCTTTATTTGACTTTTTTGGTAGATGGAAACCCTTTAAAATCATTATAGATTGGGCAAGTGAGAAGGCAACTAAGCATATTGAAGAAAATGAAAGATTACAAAACTTTGCCGCTTTAGGTCTTTTTCTTTTCGTAGCTATCCCTTTACCTGGAACAGGTGCTTGGGTAGGTTCTTTAATTGCTAATTTTTTAGATTTACCACCTAAAAAAGCAATTCCACCAATTATTGCCGGTGTGCTTACAGCAGGAGTGATTGTATTGACGCTAACTGCCATCGCTAATGGCGGTATTCAATATTTATTCCAACAAGTTGGTTAAAACCAGAAAATAAGAAGGAAAGCATTTTTTACTTTCCTTCTTATTTTTTACTTAAACAAAAATACCCCGTCCCTCATTGTTTTTTGAATTGGATAATGACTTTAAATAAGTCTCCGTCTAGATATATGGAGAATTTTCCGCCTTGTAATTCGGTTAAGCTTTGGGCTATCGATAATCCTAGTCCGCTTCCTTCTGTGTTTCTAGAACTGTCGCCTCTTACAAATCTTTGCATTAGTTCGTCTGCTGTGATGTTTAGTCTTTCTTTGGATATGTTTTTAATCTGAATTTGTAGTTCGTTTTCTACTGGTACGATGTCTACATATACTCTAGATGCTTCTAGTGCATATTTGACAACATTGGCATACATGTTTTCTATAACTCTGTATAGATACCTACTGTCTGCTTCTATGATGCAGTCTTCTTCTGGCATAGTTAGGTTTAATTCTAGTCTTCTTTCTTGGAATTTGTCTTCAAATTCTCCAGATATTTGTTTCATGAGTTCTTTTACATTTAGTTTTTCTATATTCAGTTTAATGTTGCCTGATGAGGCTTTAGATGCTTCTACTAAGTCTTCTGTTAGTCTTTTTAGCCTTTGGGATTTGTTGTCTAATACTTCTAGGTATTCTCTTGCTCTGTCATTAGGCATTTCTTCTTTTTTTAGTAAGTCCACATAGTTTATAATAGAAGTAAGTGGCGTTTTGATGTCATGGGATACGTTGGTAATCAATTCTGTTTTCATTCTTTCGCTTTTTAGACTTTTTTCTATAGCATTGGAGAATCCTCTGGCTATATCGTTGATATATTCTGCCATTTCTTTTAAACTTTTTTCTAAGTCTTCTGATGCAATCACTACGTTTTCTTTTCCTTCATAGATTTCTTTTAATGATTCTTTAATATGGGCTAAATGTTTCATATATTTTAATACTTTGTAGAAACTCCATATCCAGAATCCGATTAATACTAAGAACATAAAGAAGCTACCTTGCATAGCAATCAGAATACTACTAATGATGATGAATATCCAATATAGAATAACCACTTTTTTAGTCGTTGCGGGGTTTTCTCTAAAGGCTTTTTCTATTTGTTTCCATTGTCTTCCAAATGCTCTCATCATTTTAGAAATCCATAATTCTTTAAAGAAAATTTTAGCTTTCATCCTTTTAATAGTCGTAACCCCTACTACAGCACATATGATATAGGCTACAAAGTAGTCAATTGCCCAGAATGATAGGATTAAAAAGTTTGGTGTTATGGTTTCTAAGACATTTGCTATAAGCATTACAAAGAATAACATAAGAAAAGCTATGATACCGATTATTTCATAGGGCAATTTATCTAATGAGTTTAGGGCTATCCCTTCTATTCCTTTTTGATGGCCTATTGACCAAATTAGATAGACGCCAATTGCTAATAAGAGGATGACACAGATGGGAATAATATACATTGGTACATTTTCTAAGGTTAGCATAGAGTCATAAAAGACTTTTTGCATATATATGTCATTTCCACTTTCTAATTTATTTTGGTCAAAAGCTATATATATGGTGAATCGGTCATTTTTTAATCTTTCTATGGTTTCTAAACTATAGTCATATTTTAAGTTTTGCTCTGTCATTTTCTGCATATCTGTCTGGATGCTATTTCCTTCATAATACCAGTGATATGGTTGTTGTTTTAAATTTTCTATTTCTTCTTGGTAGTTTTCATTTCGCATATTGGTGTATATGGTATTTTCTTGTTTATCTATGATGACATAGTCATAGTATTTTGTTGTATTTCCCATTCGTCCACCATTTTGATAATACACTTTCTCTTCTGCATCTTTTATAAGGGAATAGTCATAAAAGTAAGAATAATAATAGGATATTTCTTCTGTGTCTTCTTCTTGGATTGGTTGTAGTAAATAGTGATATATATTTTGTAGTACAGAATAATATTGACTGGCAAATGTTTCTGTTTGATAGTAATCTTTTACATGCATATTATATTGGTTTTGCGTTTGGTAAGAAAGATATATACTACTCATTAAAAGTATTAATACTATAATGGGTATTAGTATATAGCACATAACTTTTAAAAAGCCTGATTCTTTGATTCGTTTCACTTTTTTTCCTTCTTTCTTTTTTATTTTCTTACCCTGTTTTTATTCGTCTATTTTTTCTATTTTATAGCCTATTCCCCATATAACTTTTAGATATTTGGGGTCTCTAGGGTTTATTTCTATTTTTTCTCTAATATGTCTAATATGTACAGCAATTAAGTTTTCTGCTCCATAGGCTTCATCTTCCCAAACATTTTCATAAATTTGTTCTATAGAATATACTTTTCCTTTATTTTTAATTAGGAATTTTAAAATATTGTATTCTGTTGGTGTTAGTTTAATTTCTTTTCCTTCCATGAGTACTTGTTTGGTATTGTCGTCAATGCGTAGTTCCCCTGTTTGGTAAATATTTTCATTTTCTTGTTCTGTTTGGGCAATAGAACCTAATGATGTATACCTTCTAATTTGTGAATTGACTCTAGCAATTAGTTCTAATGGGTTAAATGGTTTAGTTACATAATCATCTGCCCCTTCATTTAGTCCTGCTATTTTATCATAGTCTTCTGATTTGGCTGACAACATAATGATAGGTATTTTTTTGTCTTTTCTAACAAGGTTTGCTACTGTCATACCATCCATTTCTGGCATCATAATATCTAGAATTAATAGATGCACTTCTTGTTCTTTTATGATTTGTAAAGCTTCTTTTCCATTATAGGCTTTTAATATATGATATCCTTCTTTACTTAAATAAATTTCTATCGCTTTTACTATTTCTTTATCATCATCACAAATTAATATATTATACATATCCTTTCCCCCTCTTTTCTCTGTCTTCTAGTATATCACATATTTCTTAAGAAAAAAACTAGTATTTGATTAAGGTTTTATTAACTTCCTTTTTTATTTTGTCCATGTGGACCTGGTCCCAATGGACAAAACTGTCCACTGGGGACACTGCTTATTTTTTTAATTATATTTTCTTGTTTTTCTTTTATTTCTTCATTCCTGTGGGGTTATACATTATCCTTATCTGATTGAAAAAAGAAAGATGCTTACCTTTTTCTTTGGCAATTACCTTTCTTTTTTATTAAGTCTATTTAATTCCAATAATAAATGCTACATTTACTAAAGAAGCATTTCCCAAAAAGGATATACTGTCTCCTGCTTGAATATCTGAATATCCATAAGTTACATTACACAATTGAAAACTATTTGAGTACGTCCCTACATGACTCTTATTTATAATTTGTGTAGCTTTTGGTGCATTGATATTAATTTTTATAGAAGTATCTAATACATCTCTACCTCCAGAATACGATACAAGAATATAAGCATAATTTTCTTGAAAAGTATAAGATGCTGGATTTGCCCAACCTACAGCAGACCAATGTAATAAAGTAGGTTGGTTTGAATTGCTGTTTGTTCCCGTTAACAAATTTCCATTTACCCATGCAGTTTTTCCTGTTAAAATATCTTGGCTTGTAGCCGTTGCTATAGTTTGACTAGCTAAACTATTTGCTGTTACTTTTCCAGAACCATTATGATAGCCTGTTGGTATAGTATAGCTTTGTCCACAATTTAGATAACTAGTTACGGCTTCTCTATTAGGCATTGTTCCTGTTAGTAGCTTTCCTCCACTATAGGCTTTATATCCAGATAATATTTTATCAGTAGTACTATTAGTTTGAGTCAATATTGCGTTTAAAGAATTTAATTGACTTTGTAATTCTTCTATTTGTTTGTTTAACCTTTTGATTGTTTCATCTTTTATCGTTGATTCTTCATCATCTGTTATTTGTCCACCTGTTTCTAATTCATAATACAATTGATTTAGTTGAATTGCCTCTGCTTCTCCCGCTAAGAGAATATTTTGCTTTGCCTGTTTAGCTTTGGTAATAATACCACCTTCTCCTATAGTCACATTTAAGCTAATTCCTGTTAAAATAATTAAAATGATTATGGTTACTACTAAGCTAACCATTGTTATTCCTTTTGAATCTTTCATATTTTTCCTCACTTTTTTATTTTGTCCATGTGGACCTGGTCCCAATGGACAAAATTGTCCATTGGGGACACTGCTTATTGGGCTTTATTTATATTTTCCTGTTTTTTCTTTCTTTTTTCAATTTGTTTTATGTCACTTTGAACATAAAAAGTGAACGCTCTTTATAAAACTTTTCTATTTTATAAAGAGCGTTCACTTCTTTTAATTAGTTTCTATTCCATCTAGTTTTTACGCATTTTATGTTTTTATATTTTTATATTTCTACATGTCAACACGTTTTTATTTTTCTGTTTATTATTTTATTTTTATTCGTTGATTTTCATTTTTCTATCATTTTATTTCTTTTCTATACTTTTCTTATACTTATTCTTGTTCTATATTTTTTACTTTTTGCTTTTTATTTCTATATTCTATAAAATCGTCTAATAATAATTTTATAACTGCGATGACTGGTACCGATAGGAATATACCTAACATTCCAAAATAAGCTCCTCCTATGGTGATTGCAAAGATGACTAATAGTGGATTAATTTTTAAAGAGTTTCCTACTATTCTTGGATTAATAATATTAGCATCAATTTGTTGTAATATAATAACCACTACGAGCATCCATATAGCTTGTTGTAATCCTCCTGTAAAGAATGTGATGACACCTGCTACTACAACAGCAATGATGGCTCCCACATAAGGTATTAGGTTAAATAGTCCTATCATAAATCCTAACAAAATAGCATATTTGACACCTAATAAGGACATTCCTATGGATGTTAGAATGCCGACTACTATGGCATCTAAAAATTGACTAGCTAAGAAGTTGAAAAATATGGTGTTAGAGCGGTTAAAGTATTTATCAATATTTTGATACATTTTAGGTTTTAAAGTGGCTCCTGCTAGTTTTTTAAAAAATCCTATAATGGCTCTTCTATCTATTAGAATATAGGCAGATACGATAATGGCTACAAAAGTGTTGATAATTCCATTTGCAAAGCTGATTGCTCCTTGCGCATATTGAGTTAATACTTCTATATTTAAGATTTCTTTTAGGTCTATATTTTGGATACTATTTATGGCTCTCATGATGATTTCATTTTTTAAGAAGGAGTCTTCTGGCATGTTTTGTATAGTACTAATAGCCATATTGTAATATCCTTGAAAGTTATTAGCTAAGTCAATTACACTTTTAACTACTGGTGGAATAATAAATGTAAACAATAATATGACTAATAAAATGGCAATTATATATACGATAATGACACTAATTGGTCTTGCTTGATTAGATATCCATTTTACTTTTTTAGCTTTTTGCAGTCCATTTTCTATTTTTCTACATGGCAAATATAAAATATAAGCGATTAAAATTCCTATGAAAAATGGCATTAAAATATCTAAAAAGCTTCCTATGGAATTGGTGATTTCTCCAAAATTATCTAATGTTTTATATACCGCTATCACTGCTACTGCAAAGCTAAACCAGTATAGCCATTTGGTCCAATTTCTTCTTTTTTTCTCCATATATCTTGCACGCTTCTTTCTTATAATTTTATTTCTATACCGACTGGGCAATGGTCACTTCCTAGTATTTGGGTATAGATGTAACTTTCTTTTATTTTCTTTTCTATGGATTTTGAAACGATAAAATAGTCTATTCTCCATCCTACATTTTTCTCTCTAGCATGAAACATATAGGACCACCATGAATAACAGTTTTCTTTATCTGGGTATAGATAACGAAAGGAATCTGTAAATCCTGCTTGTAATAGCTGCGTCATTTTTCCTCTTTCTTCATCTGTAAACCCTGCATTATGATGGTTCGTTGTTGGATTCTTTAAGTCTATTTCCTTATGAGCTACATTTAAATCTCCACAATAGATGACTGGTTTTTTTTGATTTAGCTGTGCTAAATATTTTCTGATTTCATCTTCCCATTCCATACGATAAGATAATCTTTCTAATTCTCTTTTAGAGTTAGGTGTATAACAATTAACTAAATAAAATTTATCAAATTCCAAGGTAATGATTCTACCTTCCTGGTCATGTTCTTCTATTCCTATACCATAAGTAACATGAATAGGCTCTTTTTTTGTAAACACAGCCGTTCCTGAGTAGCCTTTTTTCTTAGCACTATTCCAATAAGTATGGTATCCTTTAAATAATTGTTCAATTGCTATATCGATTTGTTCTTCTTGCATTTTGGTTTCTTGTATGCAAAAAACATCTGCTTGCTCTTCTAAAAAGAATTCTTGAAATCCTTTATTCATAGCTGCTCGTAATCCATTTACATTCCAAGATATTAATTTCATATAGAGTCTCCTTTTCTATTTTTGCCTGATTATATCATACATATCTATTTTCGTAAAGAAAAAAAGATATGTCTTCTATGATAAGAAAACATATCTTACTTTTATCTTTTAAAATTCATATACATAACATTCTAAGTTTCTTCTTCCGAATTGTAAACATTCATTATGTGTAGACATGAATATATCAATCTTATTATTAGAAATAGCGCCACCTCTATCTTGCACTACGAACCATCCACCATTTGGTTTATTTTTGAAATATGGTATATAAATAACGGTTCCTATCTTGTACCCTTTTCCTGCTGCAATAGTATACCATGGTGATGCTTTTGCTCCTGATGAAGTAATGCCATTCGTTTTTCCACAACATTTAATGCAAGCATCATAAGCAGAAGTATTCATTGTTTTTACTATTGGTGTAATACCTTCTACTTTTTTAGCTAATGTTGAGGAAGCTGTAAGTGCTGGATTGTTAGTTGCTACTCTTTCTGTTCCTCTAGAACTGACCTTTACAGTTCTAACTTCTACAATTTTATTAACTGGTTCTTTTATTATTTTAGAAGCAATTTCGGTTTTTTCGATTTCTACTTCCTTCTGGTATTTAATTCTATAGGTTACTTCTTTTAATCCATTTACACCATTTTGTACCACATGATTTTGTTTTGTTCCAGTTCCTGTTGCTTCTTTGGTAATGGTCTCAAATGGAATGACTACTTGCTCTGTTATTACTTTTTCTACTATAGGGCTATAGTCTTGTAAAATTTGGTCTGCACTTACAATTTCTTCCGTTTGTGCGATTTCTGGTTTTTGGTTATCTACTTTGGTAATCACAATCGTTTTATTATCGGATAAAGTAGATTCTATATCTGGCAAAACCACTTCGTCTTCTAATAGAACAATATGGTTTTCCTCCAATATTTCGGATATTTTTGTTTTAGATGTTAAAACTGTCATTTCATAATCATTTGATAATACAATTTTTACATTTATTAATTTTGCGCTGGATGCCATAACACCCATACCAGTTAGGAATATAAGTATTAAACTGATGCCTAGTATTTTTATTAGTGATATCGATGCTTTATCATCTTTCTTCATAAAAATAAGTTCCCTCCTTTTATTTTTGCAACGTCTTTATTATACCATTGAATTAAAATCGTGTCAAATTATGACACTTTTTTCTATTCTTACAGACGCAAAGCCTTTGTCCTTTGTTGTTATGTTGATTCTTTTTTTAAACGTTCTGCTTACTATATTCTATGCAGCTTGTACTAAAAAAATGACTATTTTTTGTAATATTTTCATCAAATATTCATGATTTATATATTGTATAAACACATATCCTGTGATATGATGGATATAATTTAATAAAGGAGGATTTTAAAATTATGGTTTGGATTATTCTTGGTATTATTGTTTTACTAGTCATTGCTTTTGTTGTTCTTTATAATGGACTAGTTACCAAAAGACAAAATGTTAAAAACGCTTGGAGTCAAATAGATGTACAATTACAAAGAAGGTTTGATTTAATTCCCAATTTAATTGAGTGTGTGAAAGGTTATATGGCTCATGAACAAAGTGTTTTAGAAAAGGTTACCGAACTTCGCACTTCTTGGGCTAATGCTAACACGGTTGCACAGAAGGCCGGATTAGATAATCAATTATCTGATGCTTTAAAAACGATTATGGCAGTTGCAGAAAATTATCCTGATTTAAAAGCTAGTCAAAATTTCTCTGAATTACAAGAGGAATTGAGAACCACTGAAAATAAGATTTCTTTTTCTAGACAATTTTATAATGATAGTGTTACGATGTATAACACAAAGTTAGAATTGTTTCCTTCTAATTTAGTTGCTTCTATGTTTGGTTTTAAACCAGAATCTTTATTTGAAGCTGAAAGTCAAGAAGCTAGAAAAAATGTAAAAGTGGATTTCAACAAATAAGATATTAAAATAAGACGGGGGCTTTTCTTCCGTCTTGTTTTTTAGGAGGATTTTATGTTTCAAGATATTAAGAAAAATAAAATAAAAACAGGTATTATCGTTAGTATTTTTGTTTTAGTTTTAACGCTTATTTTATATTATATCTGTATGGCCTTTGATTTAGGTCCCATTTCGATTGTAATTGCACTTGGTTTTTCTATCATTACTTCGTGGTCTTCGTATTATTATAGTGACCGTATTATTTTATCTTTAAATAAGGCAAGACCTGCGACCCATGAAGAAAATCAGAAATTGGTTAACATTTTAGATGCTCTTTTGGTTTCTTCTGGTCTTTCTGCTAAACCACAGTTATATGTAGTAGAAGATAAACAGCCAAATGCTTTTGCAACTGGTCGTAATCCTGAGCATGCCGTTATTTGTGTGACTACTGGTTTACTGGAGAAATTGGATTACTATGAGCTAGAAGGAGTAGTTGCTCATGAATTAGCTCATGTGAAAAATTATGATATTTTATTATCTGCTATTGTTACCGTTATGGTTGGCTTGGTAGTTATGCTTTCTGACATTATGACTAGAACTTTTTTATGGGGTGGTCGCAGTCGTAAAAGTGAAAATAATAGTGGCGCTATTACTTTATTAATTGGACTTATCTTTTTAATTATTTCTCCTATTTTTGCGCAATTAATGAAGCTTTCCATTTCTCGCAAACGTGAATTTTTAGCAGATGCTACCGCTATTGGCTTTACTAGAAATCCGCAGGGTCTCATTTCTGCTTTGCAAAAATTGGAGGAAGATACACATACTTTAAAAAATGCTAATAATTCTACCGCTCATATGTATATTGTTAATCCTTTTAGAAAGAATGCTGATAACCCAAAGCAAAAGACTAATTTGTGGTCTACTCATCCTTCTACAGCAGATAGAATTGCTGCTTTGGAGAATTTAAAATAGTATTTAAAGGAGATACCTGCTTGTGGTATCTCCTTTATGGTATTTCAAATATACATTTTGCATTTTGGTAGGTTTTACTAGCAATTTCTTCTATTGATATTTGTTTAAAGTCTGCTATTTTTTGTGCTATCCATTTTACATTTCGACTATCATTTCTAGTTCCTCTTTTAGGTTCTGGTGCTAAGTAAGGGCTATCTGTCTCTATTAGCATACGCTCTAGTGGAACCATTTTTACAATTTCTTCTGCATTTTTTGCATTTTTAAAAGTAACTGGTCCTGCGAAAGAAATATAAAAGTCTAATTTCAAAGCTTCTTTCACCAGTTCTCGATTAAATGGGCAACAGTGAAACACGCCTTTTTTATTTACTTTATGTGTTTTTAATAGCTTTAAGGTATCTTCTACTGCTTCTCTTGTATGAATAACAATTGGCAATTGTTTTTGATTCGCTAAGGCGATTTGTTTTTGAAACATTTCGATTTGTATAGCCTTATTATCTTTATTCCAATAATAATCTAAACCAATTTCTCCTACAGCTACTACTTTTGGCTTATTTAACAATTCTTCTATTTTTTTAATTCGAACATCTATATCTTCGTTTCTATCTGGTACATCATTGGGTGAAATTCCACAAATAGCATAAATGGGTTCATGTGTATGCGCTATTTGAACACTTTTTTCTGAAGAAGAGATATCATAACCTGCGCATATCCATTTGGTAATATTTTCTGCATAAGTTTGTTTTATAATTTCTTCTCTATCTGAATCAAATTTCTCGTCATTATAATGGGCATGTGAATCAAAAAATTCCATATAACTTCCTTTCATTCTTTATAGGTAACTATTGCATTAGCTATCGCATAAGCTTTACAATGAGATAGGCTAATATCTATATTTTCTATTGCCGGTATTTCTATTGCTTGCAA
>CATXTS010000028.1 GCA_958402495.1 uncultured Clostridiaceae bacterium | reverse complement strand
AAGCTAAAGAATGTGGATATTCACTTTTATCCATGACTTCTTTTTCTAAATCAGGTATCGTATTGGCACAAAGTGGTACTAAAGAAGGTTTTATGTTAGTTATGGTATGACCTAATTTCTGTGCTAGTAAATACCCATCTCCTGTAGACCCTGTTGCTGGATAACTCTTTCCACCAGTCGCTAAAATAACTTTATCCGCTAGTATTTTACTACCATTTTGTAATACTACACCAGTTACTTGCCCTGCCTGTTGCATAATTTCCTTTACAGCACTATTCATTCTTATTTCTACATTTTCTTGTTTCAACTTTTTTAAAAATGCCTGTAAAACATCTTGTGAATGATTAGAGACTGGAAAAATTCGATTTCCTCTTTCTTCTTTTACTAGAACATTTTCTTCCTTCAGAAACTCTAAAATATCTTGGTTTGTATATTGTTCAAAAGCACTATATAAAAATCGACCATTACCTGGTGTATTGGGTATGAAGTCTTCTATCGGTAAACTACTGGTAATATTGCATCTACCTTTTCCAGTAATTAATAATTTTTTACCGAGCATATTCATTTTTTCTAATAAAATTACCGTATTATTTTGTTTAGCTGCCGTTATAGCTGCCATCATACCAGCAGGTCCGCCGCCGATTACTACTACTTTCATGTTTTTATTTCCTTTTATTTTAAATTTTGTATAGCTTTTAATACGCCTATTTTTCCATATTCATAGGTTAAGCCTCCTTGCATAAACGCAACATAAGGTGGTCTAATTGGCCCATCACAAGAAAGTTCTATAGAAGAACCTTGTGTAAAAGCACCTGCTGCCATAATAACTTGGTCAGTATACCCTGGCATATCCCATGGTTCTGGAATAGAATCCGCATCTATAGGAGACCCCATTTGTATTCCTTGACAATAAGCAATTAATTTTTCTGGAGTTCCAAAATATATCGTTTGTACAATATCTGCTCTTTTTTCATGATAGAATGGTTCTACTCTATAACCCAATTTTTCTAGCATTCTACTAGCTAGTACAGCTGTTTTTAAACTAGCTGCCACTACACTTGGTGCTAAGAATAAACCTTGTAATATAGATTTATTAATACCTAAAGTAGGTCCCACTTCTTTTCCTTCCCCTGGCGCTGTTAATCTTTCTGCTGCAAGTTCAACCAAATCTTTTCTTCCTGCAATATACGCACCATTTGGTGCAATACCACCACCTAAGTTCTTAATTAAAGAACCGACTATTACATCTGCACCTACTTCTAATGGTTCTTTTGTACCAACAAATTCACAATAACAATTGTCTATCATAATAATCACTTCTTTGTCCACTTGTCTAATACACTCGATTACTTTTTCTACTTGTTCAATAGAAATACTTTTTCTAGTACTATATCCTTTTGAACGTTGAATTTCTATTAATTTTACTTTTTCCTTTTTTAATCTTTCTTGTATTGCTGTATAATTAAAATCATTTTCCACTAATTCTATTTGTTCAAAAGAAATTCCATAGGATTTTAAAGAACTTGGATTTTCTTGTATACCAATTACTTCATCTAAGGTATCATAAGGTTTTCCCGTAATACTAAGTAACGTATCCCCTGGTCTTAAAAAAGCAAATAAGGCAACTGTTAAAGCATGTGTCCCTGAAATAAATTGACTCCTCACTAAACTATCTTCTGCCTTTAATACTTGTGCAAATACCTTTTCAATCGTATCTCTGCCTACATCTCCATAGCCATATCCGGTTGTACTACCAAAATGCATATCTGAAATATGGTTATCTTGAAATGCCTTTAATACTTTTAAACTATTATATTGACATACTTGTTCTATTTGCTTAAATTCTGTTTGTATTTCTCCTTCTGCCTCTAAGGCTAACTCTTCAATTTCTTTATCAATTCCCATCACTTCGTACATGTTTTTATTACCCCTTCTTCTTTATTCTGTGCTTTTTTTATAATTCATCTGAATAATATTCTAACCCATAACCAAAATTTAATTTACAATACTTTCCTATAAATTCTGGTTCTTGCCATTCAATTGTATAGCTTGGTTCTACTATTATGTTGCCTTGTGCATCTATTACACCCCATTTGCCATCTTTTTTAATTCCTGCAAATCCATAAGCATTTAACTCTGTTACCATATCATAAATGGCTTTTACTTTTTCTTGTCCTTGTTTATTGACAAATCCCCATTTTTCTCCTTGTTTTTTAGCAAATAAGGTATGGTCTGTAAATACTTGTGTGTTATCTATGATATTTCCTTTTAAATCTAAATAGATTCTTTGATTATTTGATAAAATTTTTATATAAGTATCTTGTGCATAAATCGTAGCATTTTCTACAGAAGCTACTTTTTTTATTTGTTCATTATAGAAATCAGTCGTATTTGTTTGTGTATTGATAGCTTGTATTGCTGTACTACCTTCTATTTTTTGAATAACTTGATACATAAATGGTACTTTATTTTTTTTAGTCGTTGCATCTACAATGCCTATTTTCCCCTCTTTGGTAACCATAAAGTAATCTCCAAAAGCATACTCAACATACGTATATTCTATTGGTAAAATAGTTTTTTTATCTTTGCTAACAATTCCATACAAATTATCCTGATTCATAGCAATATAGTACTTTTCATCTGCTACAGATATATAACTGATATCTGCTGTTTTCTCCTGTAGTTCTCCCTTTTTGTTAAATATCTGTGCTTTTCCATCTTTTTGTACTTGTATCTCTTCACTGGTTACTACTACACTATCATATTCTGGTGGTAAAAGGACTTTTCCTGTCAAATCCATAACCCCTTGTTTCCCTGCCTTTTGTATTATAAACAACTGGTTTAAGCGATTAAATTCTACATCTTCATATTCATGTTTTACGATATATTCTTTATTTTTTAAAATAGCGGCTTGTCCTTTTTGAAACGCTACTAAATACACATTTTTGTCATCCATCAATTCTGTAACTCTATCTACTTCATTATACTGTGTATCTAGCAATTTTTCTCCTTTGTAATTCATATAACCATAGCGATATCCCTCTTGTGTCTTATTACCAACAATAAAACCAGCTGCTTGGTATTTGGTAGTATCATGATAATACCCATCTGCTGTAATCGTATCATATTCTGGTTTTATCATTTGTTTTCCTTTCATATTGATAATACCATATTTTCCATTTTGACTTACTAATAGACAACCTTCTTTATATAAAAGACTTTCTATAGAATCATAAACTGCTTTTGTAATCTCCTTTCCATCAAAACTTAAAATACCATATTTTCCATTTTGACGATAGGCTAAAATACTTTTTTCAAAAGGAACTTCTGTAGTAGCTTCTTTAAAAGCAAGTGCTTTTACTTGCTCATATTTTGAAAATAATTCTTCTGCTTTTTCATTATATACTTTTGTCTGATATTCTCCTGTTTCTTGATTATAATTATCTGCACAAACAAAGATGCCTTTCGATGGATTTGGTATTTGAATCATTTCATATTTAGGTTCAATAATGGTTTTACCTTCTTTATCTATCACACCATATTTTCCATTTTCATAAAGTTTGAAGTATTGATATTCTCCTATTTCTTCTACGGTATAGCTAGTATCTTGTTGTATTAGAATTACCGCTATAATAATAGAGGCTATTATCACAATACCAGCTAAAGCTATCCATAGCCATTTTCTTTTTTGATTTTCTTTTACTACAATTTTTCCAGTTTCTTTTTTCATGCTTCTTCAAACCTTTCTTCTCTTATTTGTTTGTTTCGTCTATTTCTTCTCCTGTTGGCACTGTTTTATTTTTACAAGCTTTTACCCATAAAATTCTTCTATCTTCATAGGTCTCAATTTTATAATTCACTTTTTCAGTTTCTATTTCTGGTTTTTCACCACTAGCGGGAATTCTTCCTAATAATTCTAATAAATAACCGGATAAAGTATCATAATCACCTTCTGGTATTTCTATCCCTAAGATTTTCTTTAGTTCATATATAGAAACACCACCACTAATTAAAAATGTACTATCATCTATTTTGTGATACTCTTCTTCTGCCTCATCATATTCATCAAAAATATTTCCTACAATTTCTTCTAATAAATCTTCCATGGTAACGACACCTGCTGTACCACCATATTCATCTACTACTATCGCCATTTGCTTCTTGCTTCTTTGTAAGTCTCTAAACAATTCATTAATTGGTTTGGATTCTGATACAAAATAGGCTTCTCTCATAATATCCGATATTTTAATTTTAGATTTATTTTTCCAATATTTTAATAAATCTTTTACAAACAAAATACCTTGTATATTATCAATTGTCTCTTCATAAACTGGTATTCTACTATATTTTAATTCATCTACTTGCCTAATGATATCTTCAATGTTTTCTTGTACCTCTATGGCAAAGACATCTGTCCTATGCGTCATTACTTCTGAAGCAGTTATGTCATCAAATTCAAAGATATTGTGAATCATCTCTTTTTCTTCTTGATCAATAGTTCCTTTTTCTTCACCTTCATCAATCATCATTTTAATTTCTTCTTCGGTTACAATCTCTTCTTCGTTTTCTGAAATACCAAACAATTTAGAAATCACATTGGTGGATACTGTTAAAATTTTAACAAACGGTGCCGTTATAATAGAAATTACTTTAATAATACCTATTGTGGCATAGGAAATCTTTTCATAATATTTCATAGCAATTCTTTTTGGTACCAACTCTCCGAATACTAAAGTAAAAAATGATAAAATTAGTGTAATAAGAATAATCGCTACACTTCTAAATACTTCGATACTAATAAACGGAAAGGCTCCATGTAAAGCTGGTGCTAAAATATCTGCAAAAGCATCTGATGCAAAAGCACTAGATAAAAAGCCAGCTAATGTTATACCAATTTGTATAGTGGCTAAGAATTTACTTGGATTTTTTAACATCTTCTCTATTTGCTTAGCCTTCTTATTCCCCTCTTTGGCTTGTTTTTCTACTTTAGCATCATTTAAGGAAATAAAGGCAATTTCTGTTGCTGCAAAATACGCATTTAATAAAATTAGAATACATAAAATGACTAATTGGAAAATCATACTTTTTTACACGCTTCCTCTCTTGTTCTATGGTATTATTTATAACCATTTTTGTCGTTTTTATTATATCTTTAAAGCATGTAACTGTCAATTCTTATTTTACTTTATTTGCAGTATCTTTTCCCCAACTAGTTAGTAAAAACGAAACTTCTGAATTTGGTATTAAACTAGCTCGTATAGCAGACATTGGTTTATCTTTTTGATACATAGCCAGTTCTCCGTTTTTGCAAGGTGCAAGCCATCCTGATTCTTGCACATAAATTTGATAAACAATGCTATATTCTGAAGTATCTTTTAAAGTTAATTGTATCCCTGATACACCAAATGGCAAGTTATTTTCAGAAGGAAATGTAATGGGATTTTTTCCATTAATATCTGTATTTCCAGCTCTATTCATATTCGCACCTCCAAACTGAATATAATAGTTTCCATCTTTTAATAGGCTAGTTGCTGAGGACATAGAAACCCAAGTATCTTTTCCTGGATTATATCCATGATAGTAGATTGCTTTGGTATCTGCACATCTAGCTATTCCACCCTCTCCCCAATAGGTATGTACATAAGCTCTTGCTTGTAAAAAATCCATTTCTACATTGCCAGATATTCCAAAAGCGATTCCTTCTGTTTTATACATCGGATTCTTTTCAATTGCTTCTTTTCCTGCAATATCTCCATTTCCATAGCCATATGTCCAACCCACTTCTGAATTATGAGAAGCATATCGTAATCGTACTTTTTCTGCCTGTGTTATTGTTATAGGTACCATTGTTTGATTTCCTGCTAAATCTATGACTGGTATTTCATAAGATACATTACTTTGAAATTGCTTGGTATATCTTTGCTCTTCTTTTTCCCAATCTTTTAATTCTTGAATCGTTTCACTAGGTTCTATTTGTACTTCTACGATACCATCTTCTATTTTATGAGTGGTTACTTTTGCAGTAGGAGCCGTATTGTCTATTTGTATATTTGTTTCTAATAAACAACCTTCATTTTCTCCTCCCAAATTATCTTGCACACTTCCTTTGGGAATTTGTATAGAAAGTTTTCCTTCTTCTTGTATATTTTGAATATAACATACCGCTATATTCTCTTGTACAGTTATTTCCATTTGTGCGGTTTGACTAACATTCTCTTGTACATATATTTGTAAATCTTCTTTTGTTAATTGTTTTTGTATGGGTGCTTTACTATCCATTCGTAAAGTTATCTTAATTTGTGCTTCCTGATTGGCATACATAGGATATACTGTATTACTATTCTCTATGTTTTGTATTTGCACACTTGGTACATCTTCTATGATATTCGTAATTTGAATATTCACTGATGTTTCATTTCCTGATAAATCTTCTAGTTTGAAAGTTTCTTTTGTATTTTGCACATATACTTTTTGCATACTATTTTCTTCTTTTCTATACTCCCAACCTTCTATTGGTTTTATCTCTTCATCTAATCCCAGTGTAACTATTACCGGTTCTTTTGTTGCCTCTAGCGTAGAATACTCTATATTTACTTTTGGTGGCTGTTTATCTATATTTATTTTAGCAACTATTAGACTTTCTTCTATACTATATTTTGCAAAACTAGTTATTATATATCCTATCCAAATAACCACTATCCCCATTATCATTATCCACATTTTTTTATTTTTTAACATAACATTCCTCCCTATCATTATTTTCTTTGAATAGAATGTATTTTAATTTCTATATCTGCTTCTATGTCGTCCTTTTGTAAATTTTGTTCTTTTTGATAGGCTACTTGTAGGGTATATGTTTTTTCTTCTTTTTGCTTATTTTCTAAGGTTATATAGGCTGTTTTATTATTTTCTAGCAGTATTTGCTTTTCTTCCTCCCACAGTTGTATTTGTATGCCTTCTTGCACGGGACAGATAATTTCTATTTGATAATCCATTTGTGCTTCATTTACCAATCCTTGCTCATTATAATTTCTAACGGAAAAATGATAAGTATTAGTTGGTTCTATACCACTTATCAGGATACTTTGTTCACCTCTTACTTCCATAACTGGCTTCAAAATACCTATTTGTGAAGAGCCTTTTACTTGCTGCATATAAGAAGCAAGACTATAAGAAAATATACCAAAAGTAATGATGATTCCTATGGTCATGCTTAATTTTTTTCTTTTGTGCTTACTTTTACTGGCTTGCTCCATGTTTCCTCCTATCTTTATTTTAGCATCCAGAATATGCTTATCCATAATAAAATACTGATATACCATCTATACTGAAACAAGATACCTAGCCATCTTGCATGAAAAATAACTTTTCCTTGTATATCAGAAAGTAAAACACCATCTTCATCCATTTGATTGTTATGGTCTCCTTTTGTTCTATAAGTTTCTTCTACTTTCTCTTGTACACGATGGGTTACTAAATATTGATTTTCCATCATATACGTAATAATATCTCCTACCTGATAAGTTTCTTTCTTTTGGATAATAACCGCTTCTCCGGCCATAATTTCTGGTTCCATACTACCCGATTGTATGAATAAAATATGAAAATCACTATAGGGATTTAAGAGGGAATTGGAGGTTATTTGGTTATATACTACATAAAAAATAGCGATTAATAAAAGCCATCTTGCTATTTTTCTTTTTGCTCGATACATATTTTTTCTCTCTTTCCCTCTTTAAAATTTATACAGTTTCTGGTTTTTGTTGTATCCCCGTTACTACTACATCAAAAGTATAGTTTTGTATGCTTTTTGCATCTTGCGTATCTATCTCATCATTTTGTTTAATTTCTTCTAAAGTTGTTCCTGTTTCATAATTCCAAAACCAAGAAATCGTATATGTTTTCATTTTTTCTTCTTGGTCAGCTGCTATTTGTCCCTGTAATTGGCTTTCTAGCTCTCTTAATGAATGATATAATTGATTATCATACGTAAATTTTAAATTGGTTGGTTTTCCTGATTCATTTTCAAATTTCACATAATAGTCAATACCAGTCTGACAACCTTCTGCATTAATCACAATTTGAAAAGAACCTTGGGTTCCTGGTGCAATACAATTCTCTTTTAAAGTAGAAGGACTGCAAGTTTGAGCAAGCGATATATTGGTCATTTGACTACTTTGTCCATTTACTAAGAAATTCCATTTTGCCACCTCAATAATTCCTCTTCCTTGTACCTGCATAACATACTTGGAAAATGTCTTTCCTCCTATAAAACACATTAATAATACTAGTATGGCTAAACTATAGACTATTATCTTTTTTATTGGTTTACTATTTTTCATATAACTCCTTTCTAGTTATTGACTTGTTGTGCTTGAATACACCATCTTTTATGGGGCTGATTTTTTACACAAGTCATCAATGTTAATTGATTTTGCTTTGTCTTTTGTAAATAAAACCAATTATTTTCTGCAATTTGTTGTTTACTACTCACCTCGTAAACACGTCTTCCGTTTTTCTGTTTGATAGAAAATTCTATCTCCTTTTTGTAGTTTTCCAATGTCTTGAAAAAAGTGGTAATTTCCACCTCGATTATGAGCTGCTAAGCAGACATTTCCATCCCACTTACTAGACTCTTCAAAATGACCAACTGCTTTTTTCATAGTTTGGTTACTCGTATTTTCTAAAATAGAAGCTTCTAAGCCTATTTTAGGAATCTGAATTTTCCATACATTGACTTTGTCCATTTCTATGGTATGAACCTTATTTTGCGTACTTGCTGCTTCCATAGTTAAAACGATATTGGTTTTTGTTGGTGTATTTTCAGAAGAGGTTTGTTCTTGAAAATAAGTATAAAGAATATAACTAATTGAAAATAAAATAATAGTTCCTAAAAAACAACATAAAGAAACACTTCTTCTATGACAGGCTATCATACATATTATTCACCTACCTTTTATAATATTTTGTAAATTGGCTGATTTGGTTATAGAAAATAACCTTAGTTGAAACTAAATTTTCTAGATATAAATTGCAATTTAAAATCTGCCATTATGTTACCATATTTTTCCATAGTTGTAAAGCATTTTTCATCGACGTTTTTCTACAAAAAAATCCAACTCTTCATACAGAGTTGGATTTCTCGTCTTTTTAAGGTTTCATTTTTTAGAACTTGTCTAGGACACTAAAATATAGTCTTTTCTATTTGCTAATAGGCATCGACTCCTTTCTTTTAAATTTCTAATATTTATTTCATTTCTTACTAATTCTTATCCTTTTTAAATAGTTATCCTCTATCACGTCCTCTCTTCTTAAACTATCTTTAGTATACAAATTATCTATGTTCTTTTTGTGAAGAATATTTGAAAAGAAATAGAAAAAAAGTTGCCTGAAAAGATTTCCTTTCAAACAACTTATTTTTTCTTATTGTGGTATATCTAAATCAAAATAAAATTCTACCCCATTTTCTTTATTAATTGCACCAAAATCATTTCCATAATTATTCATAATAGCTTTTACTAAAGCAAGTCCTATTCCAGTACCACCATCTTCTCGATTTCTGGAACTATCTACCTTGTAAAATCTCTTCCATATTCTCTCTAAGTCCTCTTCTGCAATATTGTCTCCTGTATTAAAAACGGAAATACGTACTTTTTGTGCATCTATCTGTGGTGTAATACTAACTTGTATTTGTTTTAATGTATCTATTTCTTTAGCATGTTTTATGGCATTGGTTAAATAGTTGGTAACTACTTGGTCTATATAAAATTCATCTGCCCATACATAGACCGGTTCTTGTTTTGGAAAATCCATTTGAATTTTCTTTTCTTCTAACATAACATTACATTTTCGAATCACTTCATTAATTAGTTCTACAATATCGAATTTTCCATTATCAAATTCTCTTTTTCCATATTCTAGTTTCATTAATTCTAATAATTGTTTGACTAATTTATCCATTTTATTGGATTCATCTAATATCACTTCTGCATAAAATCTTCTAGATTCTTCATCTGTATTGACATTTTCTATAAGACCTTCTGCATATCCTTGTATTAAAGCAATTGGTGTTTTTAGTTCATGAGATACATCTGCTACAAATTCTTTTCTCATATCATCTATTTGGGATTTTTCCTCTATATCTTTTTCTAGTTCAATGTTTGTATTTCGAAGCTGTTTAATGGTAACTTCTAATTTGTCAGACATTAAGTTTATGCTTTTCCCTAAATTGTTAATTTCATCATCGGTATCTTTCACTCTATACTTTTTACTAAAGTCTAGTCTTGCCATATTTCTAGCAATTCCATTTAATTCTAAGATAGGTTCTGTAAATTTTTTAGATATAAAAGATGCCAATATGCCGGCAATGACAATGGCTACACCACCAATTAAAATCAATAGATTATTAGAAATCTTTACACTTTCTTGTATGGAAGCTACTGGTATTCTAATATATAATTGATAGCCATTGTCTAACGTAGCGGATAGAAAGATATAATTCATGGCATTTTTTTCATCTATAATTCTACGAATAACTACATTTCCTTCTTTATAAATCACTCTATCATTTTGAACAGCATTATTGGTCATCATATTGTTTTTCAACTGACTACTTTGAATTAACTCATTTATTTTATCAATAGTTGCACTAAAATTTTTATCGGAACTAAAAATTAAAATGCTTTGGTCATTTTGAATTAAGATATCAAAGTCATTTTTTAAGGAAATACGATTTAATTCATCTTCTATATCTAAATAACTTTGTCTGTTATTGTAATAATTATTAATTTTATCATAGGCTAATTTAACACTTTTCGTTTTTGACACTAAATAAAAAGTTTCTAAAACCACATTGTTAATAATAATTAAAAACATCACTATTACAATAACAACAATACATAAAGAGAAAAATAATCTTACTCGTACAGATTTAAATTTTTCTTTCATTTTTTCCATTTTTTCTTCTCACAACTTCCTTACTATTTTACCTCGAATTTATACCCTACACCTCTCATGGTTTCAATATATTTACCTTTTTTCCCTAATTTATGGCGTATTTTCTTTATATGACTATCAATCGTTCTAGAATCGCCATAATAATCATAGTTCCATACATTATTTAATATTTTGTCTCTGGATAAGGCAATGTTTTCATTGTCTACTAAATATTTTAATAGTTCATATTCTCTTAAACTTAGGTCTACCTGTTTTCCATCTACTTTTACAGTTCTTCCATCTGCATCTATGACAATGCCTCCATAGTCTTTTACTTCTTTTTGTTGTGGTTTAGTTCTATTTAAAATAGCTTCTACTCTAGCTACTAAAATCTTAGGACTAAATGGTTTAGCTATATATTCATCTACCCCTAATTCGAAGCCAAACAACTCATCTTGTTCTTCTCCTCTTGCCGTTAGCATAATAATGGGTACTTTAGAAGTTTGTCTAATTTGACGTAATACAGACCATCCATCTAATTTTGGCATCATCACATCTAATAAGATAATACTGATTTTCGTACTATTTTCTTCAAATACGGTTAGTGCCTCTTCTCCATCTGCTGCTTCTAGCACCAAATACCCTTTTTGCATTAAGAAATCTTTTACTAGTTTACGCATCCTAGATTCATCATCTACAATTAGTACGGTTACATCATTCATTTTCCTTTTCACCCTCACTTTTCTCAAATTATTATACATTATACCCTAGCTATATGTCTATATTGTGAAATTTTTTTAAAAATAACTTGTCCTTTTATCTTATATATTCCTCTTCTCCTATAACAGGTATATTCTTTTCCGTGTCCGTAACCTTTAGCATGCTTCCAACTAATTGATTATACTGATTATTTTGTATATCTTCCTTTGTCTTATATAAAGTTTCTCCTTTTTTCCATAACATACAGGCTTGTATTTCTCCGTCTGCTGCTAATAAAAAAATATTATCTCCGTTTAATTCTCCTACTTTTAATTCTTCTATAGGAACCTTTGGATAAGTATCTAAATAAAAATCCAATAAATCTCTTTCTCTTTTTTCTATCTCCATTTGTCCAATAGCATTTGTATCCTTTATAGTAGCTCCTTTTAACAACAGATTTTCTATTAAGGCTTCTTTTATGGCAGGCTCTATTTCAAAACTATCATAGAGAACTTCTTTTCCTATAAATGTACTTTCTTTTTCTTGATAATATTGTTTACTATATAATAACCTTCTATATTGATTAGCTAATACTATAATTTCTTCTTTAGACTCTATCTCTTCCCCTAATTTTTGTATCAATTCTTCTTTTGTTTGCTTCATCTCTTCATAAGTATATAATTCAAAATATTTTTCCTCTTTCGGCATTTTTTCTGCTTGTATACGTTCTTTAAAATCTTGTTGGTAAGTGGCGTATAAATAATCTCTTTCTTTTTGCCTAGCACTTTCTAGTGCTTTATTTAAATTTTCTACACTATATTTTTCTTCTAACTCTTCTTGTGATAAATTTGGTATTTGAATATAGCTTTCTAGTTCTTCTCCAAGTTTATCATAAATATTTCCACCTCTATAGGCCGCATCCCCTAATATCATTCTTGTCATAGCCTCTTTTTGCGTATCTTGAACGTTGAAAAGTTCTATTTTTCCATTTCTATATATTCCTACAATTGCACTCATTGGTTCTATTGCAAGTGTTATATTATCCTCTTTTATATCCATAAAAACTATAAGGTGATTCCCTGTAATTTCTATATTTTTTATTAACATTTTTACAATTTTTTTATCGATATCATTTCTTAAGCAAGTAACTGCAAGAGGCTTATCTTG
This sequence comes from uncultured Clostridiaceae bacterium, assembly GCA_958402495.1. GTDB lineage: Bacteria > Bacillota > Clostridia > TANB77 > CAG-508 > UMGS1663. The sequence continues at coordinate 5,049 of CATXTS010000028.1, read as the reverse complement.
TATTTCTCTTTCCACTATTCTAGTCTGTATATTTACAATTCCCTCTACTTTATATTCTGTTAAAGGGTTTTCTACATTTCCCATTCTAGCATTATATTCTGGATTAATTGCATTTAACATTTTTACTACATAATCTGCAAAATTTCTACAGCAACCTTTTGGTTCTTCTTGCTCTAAACTAATTCCATTATACCCTGGAAATTCAAGTGTAGGCTCTCCGTACCCTAAAATAGTGTTCCACATATCATCCAATACTTTTTCAATGGTCTCTATATCGTTCAAATTTAATTTTTTTATATTTTCAGCATATTGTTTTCTTTTCTCTTCGCTAATTTTAATTTCTTGTGCATATTCTTCTTCCGCCTTCTGTTTTTCTATTTCATAACCTACACTAATAGAATTACTAAGACGTCCTACCATTGCTAATGGTGCTAGTGTAGAAGACACAGATAGCATAGATATTATAGGTAATAGTACCTTATATTTTAATGTATTTTCTATTTTATAATACATTGCTTTTGAATTTCTTTTTCCATATATTTCTTCAATCTCTTTTTTCTTCATTTGGTAGGCTAATTGATTATATACTTTTTCTCCATATTTTTCGTATATCTCTTCTAAATTTCCCTGTTTTTGTATATTCGCAATATCTTGTTCTTTGTATGCCTTACTAACATACTTCCTAAAAGCTGTTAAGCCATATTTTTCTAAAATTTGTTCATATTGCTTGTTTGCTTTTAATTGCTTTATTGTCTCTTCTTGTTCTTTCCTAATTGCTTTCATTGATTTTCTTTTTTCTAAGTTAAAGATTGGCATATGCATTTTCTCCTTATATATCTCTAATGATTATATCATAAATAGATTCCTTTGAAAAGTAAGAAAAAATAGAAACTTTTTTCTTTAAAGTTTCTATTTTTACTATTTTTTATTTTGCTATTTTAACCTTTCATTCCTTCACGAATATACTTCGTCTCTTCTTCTATATCTAACCTCATGAACAAAGGCTCTCCTTTTTCTACCACTTTTACACCTGTTGGTATTTGACCATATGTTTTTGTAGAATCCCAAGTTTGGATATTTTCTTGCTGAATACCTAATTGTTCTAACATTTTCTCAGAGGTGTCTTGCATAAATGGCTTAATCAAAATAGCGACAATTCTTAAGTTTTCTGCCAAATGATACATGACAGATTTTAAAGCTTCTTTGTCTTTTTCTTCTTCTGATTTTGCTAAAACCCATGGTGCTGTTTCGTCAATATATTTATTAGACCTAGCTATAATTGCCCATATTTCTGATAAACTATTAGCTACATGTAAATTATCCATATTTTCTTCTACTGCATTTACTTTTTCTATAACATAATTTTCTAATGCTATATCTAAATCACTTTTTGAAGTAGGTGCAGTTGGTATACTACCAGAAAAATATTTATTCATCATACCAATTGTTCTATTTAATAAGTTTCCTAAATCATTACATAAATCAAAATTAAATCTTTCAATAAATCCTTCTGGCGTAAAGACCGCATCTTGTCCAAATGGAAATTCTCTAAGTAAAAAATACTTCGTAGCATCTAAACCATAACGGTCTATTAATAATTCTGGATATACCACATTTCCTTTCGATTTAGACATCTTTCCATCTTTCATCATAATAAAGCCATGTGCATATATTTTCTCTGGAAGAGGTAAGCCCAATGCCATTAAGAAAATAGGCCAATAAATACCATGAAAACGAATAATATCTTTTCCTACAATTTGAAGATTGGCTGGCCAATATTTCTGATATTTACTATCTTCTTGTGAACCATATCCCAATGCGGTTATATAGTTGGTTAAAGCATCCAACCATACATAAATAACATGTTTTGGGTCTTTTTTCACAGGAATTCCCCAATCAAAGCTAGTACGACTAACACATAAGTCTTCTAAACCTGGTTTAATAAAATTATTAAATAACTCGTTTTTTCTAGATTCTGGCTCTATAAAACCTGGATGTTCTTCATAAAATTGTACTAATCTATCTTGGTATTTTTTCATATTAAAGAAATAAGAAGATTCCTTCATTTTCTTTACTTCTCTACCACAGTCTGGACACTTACCATCTATTAATTGTGTTTGTGTAAAGAATGTCTCACAAGGCATACAATACCAACCTTCATATTCTCCTAAATAAATATCTCCTTGTTCCATTAATCTATCAAATATATCTTCTACTACTTTAGTATGTCTTATCTCTGTTGTACGAATAAAATCATCGTTAGCAATCTGCATTTTTTTCCAAAGCACTTTTGCTTGCTCTGCCATTTCATCTACATGTTGTTGTGGAGTTAGTCCTCTTTGCTCTGCCACTGTTTGTATTTTTTGTCCATGTTCATCTAAACCGGTTAACATGTAAGTATCATAACCTCTTGCTTGTTTATACTTTTTAATCGTATCTGCTAACACCGTCGTATACGCTGTTCCAATATGAAATCTTCCACTTGGATAATAAATAGGTGTTGTTACATAAAATGTTTTCTTATCCATATACCTTTCCTTTCCGTTTACCTGTTTTCACCTGTAAAGCTTCTCTTTGTTATTTTTTACGATTTTATCACGTTTTTCTAAAAAATACAACATGCCCTGTTTACATTTAGAAAATTTTATGCATTCTCATTATACATTTTCTTTTTCATATATATTTTATGAGCTTTTACAATTCCTCAGAAAATAAGTCTTAGACTTATTCCTAAATCTAAGACTTTACTTTATTATTTTTCACTTCCTATGCTTAGAAAAACTAAGATACAATTAACACTACTCGAAATCCACTATTACAAATATTATTACGGTCAAAACAGAAAAGACCAGCTCCCGAGTTATCCCCTAAACTATCACCACGAATTGAAAAAGGATGATATAACCCTGGATAATAGGAATAATCTTCATACCATAATGTATTTCCAGTTCCTTGCGTAGATACCTCTCTAATGCCATCTCCATATATTAAAAGATTTTTCTTATAATTGTTTGTACTTGCTATATTTAAGTTTGTACTGTTAATTTCGATTTCTGTATTATCCATACTAGCATCAAACGGATATACTGTTATATACTTAGAACTTGTAACTATTAATGTATTTTTATCATAGCATATAGATTCTCCATATGCTTTTAAGTTTTCATTTCCATTAGCTATATAACCGGCTAGTCCTTTCCCATGTGCCTCCACTAAAATCATAAACTCCATAAATTGTTCCTGAACTACTCGCTCTACAACCATTTAACTGTTCCCATGTATATACACTATTATTGGCAGTGTTTCCTATAGTTCCATTAATTTCTTCTATAGTTGTTACTTTTCCTCCCTCATTTGCAGAACCTGTTGTACATCCTGTCACAGCATATACACTATCAACGCCAGATTTTCCTGCTATATTTGTTCTTTTAGTCCCTTCACTATTTAAATTTATATTATTGATTGCGATATCTGTTCCATTTAAACCATATTAACTCTGTGAAAGATAAGCAACTGCTCCCCATTCACTATTTTTCATTAAGTGCGAATCTGTATTTTCCGTTAGTCCATAAATATTTCCGTTTTCAGTCATTGCCTTTGCTATATTAAAAGCATCATTATGATTAATATAATTCATACTATAAGTGACTGGTTGAAAGGTTGGATATTTAATTGCTGTTTTTGTGTTTCCATAAATACCGTCTAGCCAATTACGAGCACTCTCATTTCCATCACTACTTTATCCTCTTTCTATCGACTTCACATAACATGTAGTTTGTGTATAACTAATACTACTTGCTTTTACTGGGGCACTATTATTTCCACTAGCATATCCTGCTTCAAATTTGGCTACCCAAATACCTGTTAACTCTTTATCCCATCCACCATTTCTATATTTTATGGGTGTTTCATCAGTAAATGCTGGATGTACTGTATATCCTATTTTTGTATCTACATTTGTATTACTACTAGTACATCTTTTGGCTGTTTGAATTTGTCCATTTTCATCATAATAATTGTCGGTTGGTTGTTCCTATTAAGAATTTAATATCGAATTTCTTATCTGCTTCATTTACTTTATAAGCATATCTAGGTATCCATACCCACATGCTACCATCTTCTGTCCTTGCATTTGCCCACTTTTTACTATTATAATCATACCAATCCGTTTCATCTATACTACTATCTCTTACTTCACCTTTACTACTTTCCGTTGGTTCTATAAATTTAATAGCTTTCATTCCTGCTGTTAAACTTGGTTTATTAACTCCTTTTTCTACTATATAGGTTTGTCCCAATGCTTCATCAATCTGTTGCTCTAGACTAGCAAGTCCTCCCAGTTCTTCCTTTTGACTTTTATACGTTTCTTCTTTTGCTTTCTGTGCTTGTGTGATAATACCATTTTCTCCTATTAATGCATTGATTGCTACACCGGCCAATATAATTAACACAATAATCGTAAACACTAAAGCAATTAATGTCACACCTTTTTCTTTCCATTTTTTCTGCATATTTTCTCTTCCTTTTTCTTATGTTTTCATATTTTCTTTTACAATTTATATTACCTTTTAGTTAAGTCCATATTTACATATTTTATTTCTATTAATTATAATATTTCTTTTTTTACTTTTTAATTTTATAGTCAAGTCATTTGTTTACAAGTTTGCATAAAAAAAGCAAATAGAATTTTATTTCTAATTTGCTCTTTATAAATAGTCATACTCACTATAAAATATGCATTTATTTTAGTTTTTCGCCGTAGGAAATTTTAAAGTGTTAGGACACAGTTAGTACCGCACGGAACCCAAAAGTGTAAGAACTAGAGCCATCAACACGAGAGAAACAGAAGAGACCGGCATGCAAGCCATCCCAGAAAGTACCGCCACGACGCGAGAACGGATTGTACAAGGCTGGGTAAGACGAGTAGTCACCATACCACAAACTACTTCCAGTTCCAGCTGAAGATGTCTCGTGGATGCCATCGCCATAGATTAGTGTATTCTTTTTGTAGTTATTTGTACTTGCTGTATTTAAATTTGTATCATTATT
>CATXTS010000027.1 GCA_958402495.1 uncultured Clostridiaceae bacterium | reverse complement strand
TACAGATAGACCACCAAGAGAAGGGGATATACCAGGAGAAACTTACAATTTTGTTACAACCCAGGAATTTGAGAGAATGATTAAAGATAATGAATTATATGAGTATAATGTACACCATGAGCATTATTATGGAACTTCTCGTAAATTAATGAGCCAAAAAATTGCTAGTGGAAAAATTATTGTGAAAGATATTGATGTTAATGGTGTAGAAAACTTAATTAATTTATTAAGAGAAGATACAAAAGTCGTTACTATATTTTTACGTGTACCAAAAGAAATTTTAATGAAAAGGTTAGAAAAAAGGATTGATAAACCAAGTATTAAGGAAATACAACTGCGATTAAATCGTTTTGATTATGAAGAATCAAGAATTGATATGTATGATTATGTGATTAAAAATAATGACTTAGAGAAAAGTGTACAAATTATTTCTACGATTATTGAAAATGAATATGCATTAAAAGAAGCAGAATTCTAAAAATGGAAAAGGGTGGTCTAAATTGCAGGCCACCCTTTTTGAAGACAATATGAAGTTTTAACTATTCTTCTTGAAAAAAGAAATACTTTTTTCTTCAAAATCTAATATGAAGAACCATTCTGAAGAAGGAATATCTAGTATTCCATAAATAGCTTCCTTTTTAAAAGAAGGAATTTCTAATAATTCTTTTAATTCCTTCTTTTGTTTTTCGGTCAATTCTGTGGGACAATTGGATATAAACCAAGTCCCTTTCTTGGTTTCCAAATACATCTTTTTGTCTTCTCCTTTATATATGATATTGTGTCATAAGACAACTTTTTCATGATAACATAATGTAAGAAAAATGTCAAATAGAGATGGTTATTGCTGTACAAAATAATTAAATTGAAAAGGATAGGTTGAAAATATTATGTAATCGTGTTATAATATAGTATAACCAAAAAACGCTAAGAGCGAAAAATAGGAGGAACGTTATGTTTAGTACTAAGTATGTATGCCCTATGGGTAGCGAAGCGAACTGTAATGGAAGTGGATTTATCATGGAAAATGGATGTTTGCGCAACGATTGTGCAGCCAAGTGTAGCAAATACAAAAGGGCGCATTCGTCTTCAACAGAACGCATGACAGTAATACCCAAGAAAGAAAGACCCAAGGCCTATTTAACTAAATAAGTTCCACAGAGGGGAGAGAATAGCGATGTGTACACTGCTAGTCTCTCTCTTCATTTAATCTAAAAAAGTATAGATTAAGAGAAGATATTAGTGCTTAGAAAAGTTTTCTTATAAGAATATGTAAATAATTACCAAATTAGACTTGATTGTATTGACATAAGACTGAAAAAAGAATATAATACATTATGTAACCGGTAACAAAATCTCTGCCAAATGGAGGAGTGGTTATGAGAATTACATATGATGAGGCCCAAAAGAAGCTTCAAAAAGGAGACTGGGTCTATAATCAGAATGGTCGGGAAGTTATGATACTAAAAACTATTTCTGATTTAGAGCAGTTGAAAAGACTACAGGAAAATGGAATTCTTCAAATAGATTTATTCATAAAAGAATTCCAAGTCCCTGAAGAGGCGATTGCAGTTTCGTATGAAGAGGCATTGGAACTCTTAAGTGATTATGAACTGATATATTACGTTGATGAGAATGGGCATGAAGATGAAATCAATAGCATGACTGAACTGAGACGTATATATGGAAGCTTGAAATTAAGAGTTAAACAGCCAGTTTTATACTGGTATGCTGAGTGACCCAAGGACGTTTAGAGAATCTTTGATAAGAAACTCTAAACGTCTTTGGTTTTCTATTGTGAAAAAAATGTTTTTTTGATATACTAATATAAATGAAAAAAGAAAGGATGCCAAAATGATAGCAGAAATTATACTAAATAGTCATACAAAAGACTTAGATAGAACTTTTGATTATAATGTGCCAGAGCAAATGTTAGAACAAGTCACTATAGGAAGTCGTGTTTTGGTGTCTTTTGGAAGAAGAAAACAATTAGAAGAAGGATTTGTTATTGGGCTAAAAGAAACATCTCCTTATCGAACAAAACCAATTGAAAAAGTAGAACTAGGGAATTTTTTAAAAGAAGAACAAGTCATGTTAGCTAAATGGATAGCTAAACGATATTTTTGCCATTTATCAGATGCTATTAAACTTATGTTACCACCAGGAACGACTACGAATATCATAGAAAATAGAATGAAAGAAAAAACTTCTAATTTTGTAGATTTAAGAAAAGAAGTAGAGCAGATAGAATTTGAAATAGAAAGTGGAAACATAAAATCTGAAAAACAAATACGTCTTTTAAGATTTTTAATAGAAAATGGTGAGACCGATATAACGGAACTAGCCTTATTTACAGATACTTCGAAAGCAGTCATTAAAACATTAGAGAAAAACGGATATGTAGCCATTAAAGAAAAGCAGGTGATACGCAATCCTTTTATGCATAAAGTTATACAAAGAAAAGAAAAATTAACCTTTACACCAGAACAACAAAAAGCCTATGATGAGATAGAAGAAATGATAGAAGACCATATGCAAGCAGAATTTTTAATTTTTGGTGTTACAGGTTCTGGTAAAACAGAAATTTATATGCAAGCTATAGAGAAAGCCTTACATCTAGGAGGCAGTAGTATTTTATTAGTGCCAGAAATTTCTTTGACACCACAAATGGTAGATAGGTTTATTAGTCGTTTTGGGGAAGAACAAATTGCGGTTTTACATAGTAAGTTATCCATTGGAGAAAGGTATGATGCATGGCATCGTATTCAAGAAGGAAAAGCCAAAATTATTATAGGAGCACGTTCTGCCTTATTTGCACCAGTACAAGATTTAAGACTAATCATTATAGATGAAGAGCATGATAGTTCTTATAAATCAGAAATGTCTCCTAGATATGAAGCTAAAGAAGTTGCAAGAAAATTAGCCAATATGAAGCAAATCCCATTGGTATTAGGCAGTGCAACACCAGATATAGGAACCTACTATCGAGCACAAAAAGGAGAAGTAGAGTTATTAGAATTAACTAAAAGAGCCAATCATGCACCATTACCAGAAGTAGAAATCGTAGACTTAAGAGAAGAATTAGCCAATGGAAATCGTTCGATGTTAAGTAGAAAACTCTATAGTGCTATAGAGGAAAATATACAAAATCACCATCAAACGATTTTATTTCTAAATAGAAGAGGGTATTCTACCTTTATCATGTGTAGAGATTGTGGCTATACAGCTAAATGTAAAAACTGTGATATTACTTTAACTTATCATTTAAAACAAAATAAATTAAAATGTCATTATTGTGGATATGAAGAAAAGCCGATGCAAATTTGCCCTGTATGTCAAAGCAAGCATATACGATATTTTGGTACAGGAACACAAAAATTAGAAGCAGAAATTCAGAAGCTATTCCCAAATGCTTCAACCATACGCATGGATATGGATACCGTTACGAAGAAAAATGCACATGAAGATATTTTAAATCGCTTTAAAGAGGAAAATATCGACATCTTAATTGGAACACAAATGGTAGTAAAAGGACATCATTTCCCAAATGTAACATTAGTAGGGGTTATTGCCGCAGATACGAGCTTACATATAGAAGATTATAGAGCCAATGAAAAAACCTTTCAAATTCTAACGCAAGTTGCAGGCAGAGCAGGAAGAGAAAGCTTACCAGGAAAGGTATACATTCAAACTTATGACCCTGACAATATAGCTGTTACCTATGCAAAACAACAAGATTATAAACCATTTTATGAAACCGAAATCATGCTTAGAAAACAGTTGAAATATCCACCTTTTTGCGATATAATAGTAATTGGAGTAAACGGAAAAGAAGAAAATACAGTGATAGAGTTTATTAATCGTATGCATGCTTATTTAAAAAGAAGAGTAATTCAAGAAAAAATAGGTATACTACTATATAAGCCAGTACCAGCACCGATTGATAAAATTAAAAATAAATATCGCTGGCGTATGATTATTAAATGTATTTATAATGAGTCAATAAACCACCTATTGCAAGATATGCAAGAAGAGGTTCTTATACATACAAAAGAAGAGATGAGATTAAGTATAGATATTAACCCAACGAATATGTTATAAAATGTGAAGAGAAAGGAAGTAGAAAATGGCAGTTAGAATTATAAGAGAAGAAGGAGACGAAATTTTAAGAAAAAAAGCAAGACCAGTAGAGGTAATAGATGATAAAATTAGAGAAATTTTAGACGATATGGTAGAGACTTTGCATAAGTATAATGGTGTGGGATTAGCAGCCGTGCAAGTGGGAATTTTAAAAAGACTAGTGGTAATTGATTTATATGATGGAAAAGGACCTATGAAGCTAATAAACCCAGTTATAATCAAACAAAAAGGGGAACAAGAAGTAGAAGAAGGTTGTCTAAGTTTTCCTAACAAATATGTTAGAGTGATTAGACCAGCTGATGTAACCGTAGAAGCATTAGATGAAAATGGAAAAAAGATAAAAATTCATGGAAAAGAATTGTTAGCACAAGCATTAAGCCATGAGATAGATCATTTGGAGGGAATTGTTTACTTAGATAAAATGATTCCAGGAACAATGGAATATGTAGAACCAAATAGTGAGGAGAATTAAGATAAATGGCAAGAGTAATTTTTATGGGGACACCCGATTTTGCAGCACAATCTTTAAAAAACTTGTATGAAGCGGGACATGAGATTATAGCAGTAGTTACCAATCCAGATAAGCCAAAAGGCAGAGGAATGAAAATGATTGCCTCTCCTGTAAAAACATATGCTTTGGAAAAAGGATTAAGTGTGTATCAACCTCTAAAGGTTAGAAAAAATCTAGAGTTTATAGAAGAGATGGAAAAGTTAAAACCAGATTTTATCTGTGTAGTTGCCTATGGAAAAATTTTGCCTGAGGAAATTTTAAACATTCCAACATTAGGTTGTATTAATGTACATGCTTCTTTATTACCTAAATATAGGGGAGCAGCACCAATTCAATGGGCTATTCTAAATGGAGAAAAAACAACTGGTGTTACCACCATGTATATGGATGTTGGCATGGATACAGGAGATATTATTTTAAAAGAAGAAGTAACCATTGCAGAAGAAGAAACAACTGGTGAATTATGGAATAGATTATCAACAATTGGGGCCAATTTGTTAATTAAGACATTAGAACAAATACAAAATAAAACAGCACCACGTATAAAACAGGGAGAAGATTTTACAATGGCACCTATGTTGGAGAAGGAAATAGCAAAAATAGATTGGGAAAAGCAAGAAGCCAAACAAATTCATAATTTAATTAGAGGACTAGACCCTATTATGGGAGCTTATAGTTTTTTAAATGGTAAAAAGTTAAAAATATGGAAAGCAAAGATAATAGAAGAAGAACAATTACTTACTTTATTTCCAGAACTACAAGAATATAGTTATAAATTATCTGACTTAATGCCAGGTACCATACTATTTTCTTCAGATAAAAAAGGATTATTTGTAAAAGCCAATGGAGGAATTATACAAATCATAGAAGTGCAAGGAGAAAATGCAAAAAGAATGCCTGTAACAGATTTTTTAAGAGGTAATCCAGTGCAAGCAGGTACGATATTAGAATAACCAAAAGACGCCTGTAGAACGTAGTTAAGTTCTTACAGGCGTCTTTTCTTAGAACGGTTTACAGATAGATTACTGTAACTTTACCAGCTACAATTGCCTGAGGAATAAAAACATTACCGTGATTACAATCTAAAACATCGTAAACTTCCTCAAAGCAAGAGAATTTTGTGGTTCCCAAAAAGATGTCTCTACCTGCATGAAGGTAGTTAAATTTAGCCGAAGATGCATAAATATCAAACATAGCTTTCAGCTTTTCAACTTTAACAACTCCTTCACAGATAAAGTTCCCACAGGTTATGTTAGATACCACACAGTTCCCCTGGATATCTATTTCATATCCACAAGACATTTCCAAAGAGACCTTATTCACATTACCTGTAATGTGGATATCCCCATCAGGAACTTCCATCATAACAATAGAGGTATCTTTTCCCAGAGGACAATCCGGCAGGATATTCCCTGAGATAAACAAGGAGCCACCTTTTATAAGAATGTTGTGCGGTGCAGAAGAAAGATATAAATTGTTAATGCGTACATCTCCTTCCACATATACATCTCCCCTCAAATACAGGTCTGTGCAGGATAAGTCCCCCCTAACTATATAAATATGTTCTGTCTCCAAGGGAGCCTTTGTGTGATAGTCTTCATCACACAGATAGAGCTTATCTACCATGTTCCGTTCTTCCATAAGAAAATCTCCTTTCTTATTTTGCAACTTTTTTTAGAAACATAAATAGTATAACATAAAAGATAACATAAAGCAAATTCATAGAATTTTAAGAAAAAATTAAAAAAAAGAGTTGTAAAAAAATAGATATATTGGTATACTTATAATATCAGTAAAATTGGAAATAATAATCCATATATAAGGAGGGTTTTATCATGGAAAATGAAGAAGTAAAAGAAGAGGTAGTAAATGAAGGGGAAGAAATTGCATTACCAGAAAATAACGAAATTAAAATAGCAGATGATGTTGTAGCTGTTATTGCAGGTGTAGCTGTATCAGAAGTATCTGGTGTAGCTAGTATGGCAGGTGGTTTTGCAGGAGGTATCACGGAAGTATTAAGTGGTAAGAAAAATTTAGCAAAAGGTATCAAAGTAGAAGTGGGAGAAAAAGATACCAAAATAGATGTCAATATTATTGTAGAATATGGTGTTAGAATACCAGATGTTGCATTTGAAATTCAAAATAAAGTGAAAAAAGCCGTAGAAAATATGACAGGATTAAAAGTTATAGAAGTGAATGTCCATGTACAAGGTGTTCATACAGAAGAAAAAGAAGAACCAGAAAATACAACAGAACAATAGAAAAAAAGCGAGGTGCACAAGCTTCTTGGCATCTCGTTTTCTAATCGAAATGGAGGAATAAAAAATGAAATTTTTAGATAAAGTAGGTTTAATTGTATTTGCAAACTTAGTGCTAATTGTTTCCGTTATTATTTGTGTAATTATTTTTGGATGGGTAGACTTAGGAACCGTCAATTATGTATTAGATGTTGCTTTTACAGATGCTACTTCTAGTAATATTATTTTAGGTATTTGTGTATTATTAATTTTACTGGCAATAAAATGTATTTTCTTTACATCAGAGGAGAAAGAAGTCAATGGCGTAAAAAATGGTATTTTATTACAAAATGCAGATGGACAACTAGTCATTTCTAAAAATACATTAGAAGAATTAGTTAATAATGTAGTAAAAGGATTTGATAGTGCTCAAAATGTATCCACAAGAATAGAATTAGATAAAGAGAAAAATCTAGTTGTGAATGTTATTTTAAATGTAAAAGAAACAGCTGTCATTAAAGAACTATCTACCAACTTACAAACAAAAATTAAAAGTGCTATCAAAAAAGCATCAGACTTGGAAGTAAAAGAAGTTAATATCAGTGTGAAAGAATTAAAACCACAAACGACTGGAGAAGATATAATTTCAGAAAAAGAGGTGTAACCACATGAAAGATTTTAAAGAGTTTTTAATGAAATATAGAGGAGCCATTATAGGAGCTCTCATTGCCATATTACTATTATGTACTGGTTTTTATAGATTAATTATTGGTATTATTCTAGTTTTTATTGGTATTTATGTAGGAAACTATGTACAATTAAATAAAGAAGATGTCAAAGAAAAATTAAAAAGATGGATAGACAAAATGTAAAAATAGAAAGGGCATAAATATGAAAAGAACGCAGATTAGAGAACTTGCTTTTCAGCTATTATATAGCCTAGAAATACAAAAGGAGATAGAAGAAGAGCAGATACAACTATTTTTAGAAGAAAATGAAATAGAAGAGGAAGAACAAAGCAACTATATAAGAGAAACATTAGTCGGTGTACAAAATAAAAAAGAAGCCATAGAGCTATTGATTGCTAATAACTTAAAAGAAAATTGGACAATGCAAAGAATTTCTAAGATAGATTTGGCTATTTTAAAACTTGCCATTTATGAAATGGTTTTTACAAAATTACCGTACAAAGTCGTTATCAATGAAGCCGTAGAATTGGCTAAAAAATATGGAGACGACAATGCCAAATCTTTTGTAAATGGAATTTTAGCAAGTGTCGTTAAAGAAGAAAAATTAGCATAAGAAAAAGCAAGGAGATAGAAAAAATGGAATATCATCCGATTACAGTTACGCAATTAAATCATTATGTAAAGGAAAAGATAGAGAGCGATGCCTATTTAGCAAATGTATTGGTAAAAGGAGAAATTTCGAACTTTAAACACCATTTTACAGGGCATATGTATTTTACTTTAAAAGATGAGAATTCCCTTATAAAATGTGTCATGTTTAAAACCTATACAAGCCATTTATCTTTTATGCCCAAAGATGGTATGCAGGTTATGGTTTTAGGAACGGTATCTGTATTTGAAAGAGATGGCGTGTATCAAATTTATGCAAAAGCCATGCAAGAAGAAGGAAAAGGCGATTTACATCAAGAATTCGAAAAACTAAAAGCAAAATTAGAACAAGAAGGATTATTTGATGTAGCACATAAAAAGCCAATTCCTTTTTTGCCAAGCCGTATAGGCGTGTTAACTTCTAATACAGGAGCAGTCATTAGAGATATTATCAATGTATCGACTAGAAGAAATCCGAATGTACACATACGTTTGTTACCAGTACCAGTACAAGGACCAGGAGCAGCAGAAAAAATAGTAAAAGCGATACAGACTATGAATGAAAAAAAACTAGCAGATGTCATTATAGTTGCCAGAGGTGGAGGCTCACTAGAAGACTTATGGGCATTTAATGAAGAAATGGTAGCACGAGCAATTTATCACTCTGAATTACCTATTATATCTGCTGTAGGACACGAAACAGATTTTACAATAGCTGATTTTGTAGCAGACCTGAGAGCACCAACGCCATCAGCGGCAGCAGAATTAGCAGTACCACAAATAGAAGAAATAATGTTAAAACTAAATCAAACACAATCTCGTATGTCCTTGGCTTTAAAAAAGAGATTAGAAATGGCATATATGCGTTTAGAAAAATGTTTAGCAAGTAGAATTTACCAAGCGCCATTACAACCGATTCAAGAAAAATATATGTTATTGGATAGAAATATAAAAGCACTAGAAAGTGCTATGAAAAATCAATACATAAATAATCAAACGAAATTTGCAATGTTAGCCGCTAAATTAGACACACTAAGTCCCTTGAAAACATTAGCAAGAGGATATACCATTGTCCATAAAGGAACTGCCTGTATACATAGTCAAGAGCAATTAAAAGTTGGAGACGAAATTAAGATACATTTTCATGATGGAAACCGAGAAGCAACCATCATAAAATAAAGTATACAAGCATATAAAAACCAATAAGGAGGTCTAAAAAATGAATAAAAAAATATATATTTCTCTTATGGTTATATTAGTCATTATCCTTATAGGAGGGCTAATCATTTTATTTACAAGAGACAATAAGACGACGAATGCGAATTTAAATGCGACAGAAAATATACAAAGTAATATAGAAAATCATCAAAATGAAAATACTAATTCTGAAAATCAAAATGCAATACAAAACAATAAACAGGAAAATACACAAATGCAAAACGCACAAGGAAATACTTCTAACTCATCAGAAATCTTTGAAGAAACACCAAAGACAGAAGAAGAAAAAGCCATAGCCATTGTAAAGAAAGATTATGGAGAAAAGCAAAATGTAAAATTCACGATAGAAGGTATGGATGCCAATAGCCGTTACATTGTAGCTGTAAGAAACACAAGTACAACAGAAGCCTTAGCCTTTTACACGGTAAATGTTTCAGATAGTACCTTTACTAAAAGAGAGATGAATTAAGAAATCGATGAAAGGAAGAGCCAATGAAAGAAGAAAAACAAAAAGAGATACCATTTGAAGAAGCCATGAAAGAATTAGAAACCATTACGAATGAACTAGAAAGAGGAGACCTAAGTTTAGAGGCATCCCTTACAAAATTCGAAGAAGGCATGAGACTTTCAAAACAATGTAATGATATATTGCAAAGAGCAGAAAAAAAGATAACGATTCTAACAGAAAAAAATGGAGAAATACAAGAAGAAAATTTTGCACCTATGTCAGAAGAATAAGCAAGCGTAAAAGAAAAATAGTGAAACAGTAAAATAGAATCAGAAAGAAAAAAGAAAAATAAATAGAAAAAAATAGAGGAATAAAACAAAAACAAAAAGATAAGAAAAATTAGAAAGTAAAAAAGCAAAAAAGAGAAATACATAAAAAGAGAAGGGGAAAACAATGGAATTTTGGGCACAATATCGATTTTTAATCACGCCATTTGCAGCGTGGTTTGGTATACAACTATTTAAACTAATATGGGATTTAGTAGAAACTAAGAAATTCAACTTTAAAAGAATACTAGGTGCAGGAGGCATGCCAAGCTCTCATTCAGCAGTAGTAACATCACTTGCCACCATGATAGGTAGACAATATGGCGTAGCATCACCTATCTTTGCAATGGCAGTTATCTTTGCTATTGTAGTGATGTATGATGCCGCAGGGGTCAGAAGAGCAGCTGGAAAACAAGCAGAATTGTTAAATAAAATAGTAGAAACACCAGGTCTTACAGGCGTGCAAGTTTCAGAAAAACTAGTAGAAGTATTAGGACATACACCAACACAAGTATTTGTAGGCGCTCTCATTGGGATAGTAATTGGTTTAATTGTATAAAGATATAAACAGATAGGGACGGGGTATTTTTGTCCCTATTTTTGATAAAGGGAGGTTGTCAGGATGGAAGATATAGAAATTGCTAAAAGTGTAAAATTAGAACCAATCACAAAAATAGCGGAAAGTTTAGGCATTACACAAGACGATTTAGAATTATATGGTCAAGTAAAAGCTAAAATAGCATCTAATGTATATGAAAAGGTTAAGGATAAAAAAAATGGAAAGCTAATATTGGTAACAGCAATTAATCCAACTCCGTTAGGAGAAGGAAAGACTACTATATCTATAGGCTTAGCAGACGGTTTAAGAAAAATAGGGAAAAAATCAATTTTGGCATTAAGAGAGCCATCTTTAGGACCTGTATTTGGTATAAAAGGAGGGGCAACAGGTGGTGGCTATGCACAAGTAGCACCAATGGAGGAAATTAATCTTCATTTTACAGGGGATATTCATGCCATTACAACTGCTAATAATTTACTAGCGGCGATGATAGATAATCATATTTATCATGGAAATGCATTACATATTCAAAAGGTTACATGGAAGCGATGTATGGATTTGAATGATAGGCAATTAAGAAAAGTTGAAACAGGATTATCAGAAGAAAAAAATATCACACCGAGAATGGATGGGTTTGATATTTCTGTAGCTTCAGAAGTAATGGCTATCTTATGTCTTGCAGAAGATGAAACCGATTTAAAAAGAAGATTGGGTAACATTATAATTGGCTATGATGAACAAGAAAAGCCTATTACAGCCCATCAATTAAAAGCAGAAGGTTCTATGGCAGTTTTATTAAAAGAAGCGATTTTACCAAATCTAGTACAAACGTTAGAACATACACCAGCATTCATACATGGTGGACCGTTTGCCAATATTGCGCATGGTTGTAATAGTATTCGTGCTACAAAATTAGGGCTAAAATTAGGAGAATATTGTGTAACAGAAGCAGGATTCGGAGCAGATTTAGGAGCAGAAAAATTCTTAGATATCAAATGCAGAAAAGCAGAGCTAAGGCCAGATGCAGTAGTTATTGTAGCTACTTTAAAAGCGTTGAAATATCACGGAGGACTTCCTAAAGAAGAATTACAAAACAAAGATATAGAATCTTTAGAAAAAGGAAGCAAAAATTTACTAAAACATATAAGCAATATGCAAGAAATTTACGGATTACCAGTAGTGGTAGCTATCAATAAATATATGCAAGATACACAAGAAGAAATAGAGTATTTAAAACAAATACTACAGAGACAAAATATTACTATGAGTCTAGTAGAAAGCTGGGAAAAAGGTGGAGAAGGAGCCAAAGACTTAGCCCGAAAAGTAGTACAGATATGTGAAACAAATGAGCAAACCAATCAGGCATTAACCTATGCCTATGAATTACAAGACAGCATGACAGAAAAAATAGAAAAAGTAGCAAAAAGAGTATATGGTGCAGAAAAGGTAGAATACACACAAGAAGCACAAGAACAAATACAAAAAATAATCAGCATGGGCTATGATAATTTACCAATCTGCATAGCCAAAACACAAAATTCTTTATCAGATGACCCAAAAAACTTAGAATGTAAAGAACCATTTACTATCCATGTCAAAGAAGTATATTTAAAAGCTGGAGCAGAATTTATAGTCATCTTAACTGGAAAAATAATGACAATGCCAGGCTTACCAAAACAACCAGCGGCAGAAAATATCGACATAGACAGCAAAGGTAACATCATTGGCATCTTCTAAACAATGGGGGACGGGGGAAATTTGTTTAAAGAAATAAGAGGATTTTTATAAAAAGATGTAGGGGTCTTTGAGAATAGGGGCTAAAAAAGAAAGAAGGAAAATAAATGGCTCGTGTTGCAAGAAAAGATTTTCATACATCTTTTTTTCACGTAATTGTGCAAGGAATAAATAAAGAATATTTATTTCAGACAAATGAAAATAGGGAAAAATATAGAAAATTTATGAAGCAGTATGAAAACGAAGAAGTGCAGGTAGTGGCTTATTGTATTATGCATAATCATGCACATTTACTTTTATATGTACATACAATTAATGCCTTATCTAAGTATATGCATCAAATTAATAGTTTATATGCGCAGTATTATAATCATATAACCACAGAGAGAGTAGGGTATGTTTTTAAGGGGAGATTTCTGAGTGAACCGATTGATAATCAAAGATATTTTTATAAATGCATAAATTATATACATCAAAATCCTGTAAAAGCTCGAATTGTATCAAAAAAAGAAGATTATGCATATTCTTCATGTCAGGATTATATAAATAAAGTAGGATGTGCCAAAAAAGACATATGGAATGCAATTATAGGGAAAATAGAACCTATAAAAGTAATAGAGAAATATAATAAAAATACGAATATATTTATGGATTTATCTTGTAATAAAGAGGAGATACTGAATGATAAAATAGTAGACTTTCTAGAAGAAAATCGCAGACAGTTGTATGAAGTATTACAAGATAGAAAAGTTTGCGAAGATTTGATTAAACAAGTAAAAGAAGAGACTATGTTTACCTATGCAGATATTATGAAAAAGTGGCAAATTGGTAAAAATAGATTGGCTAAAATTTTAAAAGAAAATAAAAAAGGCTTATAAAAAATGTAATTGTGAAAACTATGTGAATTTTATAAAAAGGCTATTGACATTTTTTTCAAAAGGGTATAAATTATTAGCAGTCTCAAATAAAGACTGCTAATTTTATATAGATATAAAAATGAGGAGGTAATGTAAAATGTTGAAACCATTAGCAGACAGAGTAATTATTAAAATGGTAGAAAGCGAGGAGACAACTAAAAGTGGTATTATTTTGGCTGGTAACAGTAAAGAAAAACCACAAATTGCAGAGGTCATAGAAGTAGGCCCAGGCGGAGAAGTAGATGGAAAAGAAGTGAAAATGTATATTAAAAAAGGCGACAAGGTTGTTGTGAATAAATATGCGGGCACAGAAATAAAATATGAAGGTGAAGATTTGATTATTGTAAAGCAAAACGATATATTAGCAATAGCAGAATAAAAGAAAGGGATAGGTAAACAAATATACCCCGTCCCCAATTGTTTAAGGAGGAGAAGAAAAATGGCAAAGGAAATTAAATTTGGTGAAGATGCTAGAAAAAGTTTATTAGATGGAGTTAATAAATTAGCAGATACTGTAAAGGTTACATTAGGTCCTAAAGGAAGAAATGTTGTGTTAGACAAAAAATTTGGTAGCCCATTAATTACCAATGATGGTGTAACTATTGCAAAGGAAATTGAACTAGAAGATAGTTTTGAGAATATGGGAGCTCAATTAGTAAAAGAAGTTTCTACTAAAACAAATGATGTGGCTGGTGATGGAACAACAACTGCTACTGTTTTGGCACAGAGCATGATTAAAGAAGGTGTTAAAAATGTGGCAGCTGGTGGTGACCCAATGGCTATTAAAAGAGGTATTAATAAAGCAGTAGAAGCTTGCGTGGAGGAATTAAAGAAGATTAGTAGTCCTTTAAACGGTAAAGAAGATATTGCAAGAGTAGCTAGTATCTCGGCTAATGACGAGGAAGTTGGAAACTTGATTTCTGAGGCTATGGAGAAAGTTTCTAAAGATGGTGTTATCACTATTGAGGAGTCTAAAACATCTAATACAGAGCTAAATATTGTAGAAGGTATGCAATTTGATAAAGGATATGTGTCTCCTTACATGGTGACAGATACTGAAAAAATGGAAGCGGTTATTGATAATCCTTATATCTTAATTACAGACAAAAAGATTAGTAATATCCAAGAAATTTTACCTTTATTAGAAAACTTAATGCAACAATCTGGTAAGCTAGTAATGATTTGTGATGATGTAGAACAAGAAGCTTTATCTACTTTAATTTTAAATAAATTAAGAGGTGTACTAAATGTAGTAGCTGTTAAAGCACCTGGTTATGGAGATAAGAGAAAAGCTATGTTACAAGATATTGCTATCTTAACTGGTGGTGAAGTCATTACTTCTGATTTAGGTCTAGAATTAAAAGATACAACTATTGAACAATTAGGTAGAGCAAAACAAATAAAAGTACAAAAAGAAAATACCATTATTGTGGATGGTTTAGGTGATAAGCAACAAATTGCTGATAGAGTTGGTCAAATTAGAGCACAAATTGCTGAAGAAAAGAGTGAATTCGAGAAAGAAAACTTGCAAGAACGTTTAGCTAAAATTGCTGGTGGTGTAGCTGTTATCGGTGTTGGTGCTGCTACAGAAGTAGAAATGAAGGATAAAAAATTAAGAATTGAAGATGCCCTTTCTGCTACAAAAGCAGCTGTAGAAGAAGGTATCGTTTCAGGTGGAGGAACAGCTTACTTAAATATTATTTCTGAAGTAGAGAAAAAAGTAGCTTCTTTAGAAGGCGATGAGAGATTAGGTGCAGTTATTGTACTTAAAGCACTAGAAGAGCCAACAAAACAAATTGCTGTCAATGCTGGTTTAGAGCCTGCTGTGATTGTGCATAAAGTAAAAGAGTCTGATAAAGGTATTGGATTTAATGCTGCTAATAATACTTATGTAGATATGAAAAAAGCAGGGATTGTAGACCCTACTAAGGTATCTAGAAGTGCTCTACAAAATGCAGCTTCTATTGCTTCTATGGTTCTTACAACAGAAAGTATTGTAACAGAAAAAAAAGAAGAAAGCTGTGGTTGTGGAAATCATGCAGCTGAACCTGATATGGGTGGTATGTATTAATATAGTAAAAAATGATATTAGTTTAAAAGCTAATATCATTTTTGTGTTAGGTTGTAACCAGAAAAAACGAAGAACTTGCATATTATGTAAAATAGCAGTATAATATAAAACATGGGTTTATTTTTATTCTATGAAAACGAAATATTTTTGTAGAAAAAACAACTAAAAAGACAATGGAGGGCAAAAAATGAATAAGGAACAGAAAGAAAAGCGGATACAGGACTGTATAAAAGAATATTTTCTACAGGATGAGGAAATTTTATTAGATGCATCCATGTTAGAATTAGTGTCTTTAAGAGATTTATTAGGAAATAATACATTTTTCGGAAATAAGGTTTATGTTTTTTCAGAAAGTTTGAAAAATGTCGAAATGAAACATCTTTCTGAAAAAATAACGATTGTGAAAGAAAATGTAGCATATCTTCGAAAATCTTTAAATAAACATTCGCAATATTTTAAAGAGATTTTCGAAGAACATGATAGTGAAAAAGACATTATTCACTTCATACAAAGGCACAAGGAAATGGTTTTATATACCAAAATAGAAGGTAGAAAAGAGAAACTTTCAAAGATGGGATTAAGAGTAAGGTCCTATAGAGGCGAGTGTTCATTTGACTGGAAATTTGTGTATAAAGCTGGTTTTGCTGATTTACCAGAAATTTATGAAAAAGATAAAAGACTTTATCTGGAAAAGTCGGATAGAACGGAAGTGTATCGTTCCTTAAAAGAAAAGTTATGCGGCGAAAGAGTATATCTCAAAAAAGGATATTATCTTTTGTACAAAGAAAGAATGGAAAATGGCAAAATGAAAGTTAGACTTTTTCGAGTAGTAAATTACCATAGTCGTAAGAATTTGATGGAACAATGCTGGTCAATTTTTACGCCAGAGGATAAAACAGATTGCCTAAGACATATTCCATTAAACTTAAGAGAATTCGTTTCTAAAGAGTTGTTTTAAATTTTCCTGAAATTGCAATAGTAAAAAGGAGGAGAGGTCTACTAGATTTCTCCTCCTTAAAAATTTAATAGAGAAATACTTGTAAATTTTAGATAATTGTGTTAATATAATAAACATAGATAGGAAAATCCTAGGAAAAAGCAAAGTATATAACTTGAAATTAAGGTATAAAAGAGAGAATGGTGAGCCGCTGAAAGCCAGTCTACCTTAAGTTATAGAAATTTCACTTTTGAGGACTATTTTTGAAGTATCAGTAGGAAATAGCGTAAGTCTGCGTTAAAGATATGATGAGGTTAATGAAAAAATCATTAATAAAATTAGGTGGTACCACGGAAAAAGTTAAGAACCATTCGTCCTAAAATAATAGGAAGAATGGTTCTTTTTGAATAAAAATAACTGTATGAAAAATATAAGGAGGTAAAAATGAAAGAAGAGATTGCAGAAATCCAGAAAAAAGCAATGGAAGAAATTGCACAAGTAACAGATGTTAAACAACTAAATGATGTGCGTGTCAAATATTTAGGAAAAAAAGGAGAGCTAACAGCTGTGTTAAGAGGAATGGGTGCCTTATCAGCAGAGGAAAGACCTGTCATTGGAAGCTTAGTAAATGTCGTACGTGATGAGCTAGAAGGAGCAATAGCTAAAAAAGAAGAAGCTTTTGAAAAAGTAGAATTAGCAGAGAAACTACAAAAAGAAACGATAGACATTACATTACCAGCAATCAAAGTAAAAAGAGGAAGCAAGCATCCTATTAACCGTATCATTGAAGAAGTAGAAGATTTATTTGTATCTATGGGATATGATGTAGTTACTGGACCAGAACTAGAAACAGATGAATACTGTTTTGAAAGATTAAATCTACCTAAAGGACATCCAGCAAGAGACATGCAAGACAGTTTCTATATAACCACAGAATATTTGCTACGTACCCAGACTTCATCCGTACAAGCAAGAACCATGATGGAAAATACAGAAAAAACACCAATTCGTGTTATCTGTCCAGGAAAAACTTATAGAAGAGATGATGATGCTACACATTCTCACCAATTCGGGCAAGTAGAAGGGCTAGTTATTGATGAAAACATATCTTTAGCGGATTTAAAAGGGACTTTAGAAGTATTCGTAAAGAAAATGTTAGGAGAAAACTCCACATTAAGATTTAGACCAAGTTATTTCCCATTTACAGAACCATCCTATGAAGTAGATGTTAGTTGCTTCAAATGTGGTGGAAAAGGATGTAATCTATGTAAACAAACCGGATGGATAGAAATCTTAGGTTCAGGAATGGTACATCCAAACGTTTTAAAAATGAATGGTTATGACCCAGAAAAATATACAGGATTTGCTTTTGGAACAGGATTAGATAGATTAGCTATGTTCAAATATGGTATTCCAGATATTCGTTTGTTATACCAAAATGATGTTAGATTTTTAAAACAATTTGATAGAATGGATTAAACAAAAAAGGACCGTCCCCATTTGTTTAGAAAGGAAAGGATAAAATGAAATTAAGTGTAAATTTTGTAAAAGACTATGTGGATATTGAGGTAGATGTTAAACGTTTAGCAGAAGATATGACCAATGTAGGAAATGAATATGATAGTGCAGAAGCACTCATACCAGCAACTAGTTTAGTAATTGGAGAAGTATTAGAATGTGAAGCACATCCAGATTCTGACCATTTACATGTTTGTAAAGTAGATGTGGGAAAGGAAGTATTACAAATTGTTTGTGGTGCACGGAATGTGAGAAAAGGATTAAAAGTAATTG
>CATXTS010000026.1 GCA_958402495.1 uncultured Clostridiaceae bacterium | reverse complement strand
AAAAGATTAAAAAGAATGTTAAATAAAGAAACAGAAAACATTGCGAGTGGTAGGTAAGGTATCTTAGTAGCCTCATAAGCTACTGTAAGTCAGTTCAATTCTGACACTTCGCAACCATATATCGCGGTGGTGGTGCAATGGTAGCATTCCAGAGTCCTTGTCTGGCGACACTGTTCAAATCAGTCGACCGCAACCAGTAGAATATATTGAATAAGGTAATTACCTATTCGACACGAGGAGTGATGTATCATTCCTCAGTATATCTGGACATAGTGTTTAATGGTAGCACAAGTGCCTTGGGAGCATTTAGAGTTGGTTCAAATCCAGTTATCCAGACCAGGGGCAGTTATATAGGTCTGTCAGGTATACCAAAAATCCTTGGAGTGTCTTTGCGGGTGGACTATAAAGTATCCGCACATATTGGAGGATGGTGTAATGGTAACACAAGAGGCTTTGAACCTCTAATTATTAGTTCGAATCTAGTTTCTCCAGCCAATATGGCAATCTAATCCAAAAAGTTTGGAGCTTTCCTGCTAAGAAATGCGTACCATAAGGGTATATGGTGCAAGTCCATAGATTGTCGCCAAATGATAGAGTAATTCAAACGGCTTTGAACCTTGTCTTGAAAACATGTGGAGCGTAAAGCTTGAGGGTCGGCACCTCACTCTATCGCCAAAATAAAGGAAAATTATAGGAGACCATAATGCCAATAGGAACATATATAAAACTAATATTGAAAAAAAAGAATATATCACAGCAAGAATTAGCAAATAAAACAGGATTAACTAAGCAAAAAGTATCTAATCTATTAAATGGAATAACGCCAATAAGCCCAGCAATGGCAAGAAGAATAGAAATAGCATTAAATTTACCAAAGTATAGTTTAGTAGAAATAGTAGGATTTCCAGAAACAGAAATAGAAAAAAGAAAATTGGAGGAAATTGATAAATGATAGAAAAAAATGAAAAAACTTACATAGTATCAATAGAAGAGAACGTGGAAGAAACTTTAAAAGCAATAGGACAAACAATTATTGATAGAGCAACAGATATTGCAAGAGATATTGAAGATGTTGGAAGTATTTCAATTTATGCGTCTATAAGACCAAATGAGGTAACAACAGTTGATATATCAAAATCATATTTTGCAAAGAACTGAAAAGGAGTGTTGTAAAGGCAAGAATATGAAAAAACAATACAAGAAATAATACAAATCTTAAAATCAAAAAAGAAAATAGATGAGTATTCATATTATACAATGTGTGAAAGTTTATATCAGTTATTGTTACAGTATTTTGATAGTGCTAAGAACGAACAGAACAGACAAGAAATTGAATTAAATGCTTGCAAGTATGCAATTATATTCTTAATACCAGCAACAGAAAATAGAACAATTAAATGCGATATAGAGTTTCAACCTCAATATTATAAGTTGTATGAAAAAGTAATGGCTTTTGCAGGAAGAAGGTCATTAGAACATTTTTTTGACTACATGGAAATGAACAATACAAAAAGAGTATTGGCTGGAAGAAGAGGAGTGTTAAAACCTTTCTTATTTTATTTAAACAAAATTACATTTTCAGATGATTTAAAATACATAATAGCAAGTTATCCTCCTAGTACAGGGAAGTCTGTTTCTTTGACATATTACACAGCTTGGTTATATGGAATAAATCGTGATTATTCAGTCATAAGAATGTCTTATTCAGACGATTTAGTGGCAGGATTTAGTAGAAATGTTAGAGAACTAATAACAGACAAAAGATATAGAGATGTGTTCCCAGAATATAGGCAATATGGAGATAATCCTTTTGCAACAAAAGAAGTTTATAACTGGAAATTAAAAGATAGTAGTGTACCAGCTAGTCATATAGCAGTATCAAGAGATGGACAGGTTACAGGTAAAAGAGCTAATAAAGCAATGATATTTGATGATATGACCAAAGGAGCAGAAGAGGCAACAGATAGCTTGGTTCATCAGAGTTTGTATAATAAATGGACTGGAAACTGGATTAATAGACGTGATGGTGATAGCACGAAATTCATATTTGCTGGAACAATGTGGTCGCCAGAAGATATTTTAAATAGAATTATTGAGGATAGAGAAACATTGTCGGAATTAGTGCCAAGCAATAAATTTAAGTATGTTTGGGAAAGTAAAGACGGAACAACTGTTGTAATAAGAGTTCCCTTATTAGATGAAAATGATGAAACTACTTGCGAAGCGGTAATGACAACAGAGGAAGCAAGAAATTTAAGAGATGTAACAGATGACTTTCAATGGGCTTGTGTATATCAACAAGACCCAATACCAGCAGAAGGTCTTGATTTTGCAGATGAACTTTTAAACCATTTTGATAGATTGCCAGTTAATGAAGATGGCAGTCCAGCATATAGCAATTATTCATTAGCTGTATTAGACACAACAAGAAGAGGAAAAGATAATGTTTCAATGCCTATTTTCAAAACAGATGGCAGAAACTATTACATGATAGATGTTATTTTTAAGAAAAAAGCAATGACAGAACTTTATGAAGAAATCATTGCAAAAATAGAAGAACACCATATTACTTGGTTAGTAATAGAAAACAATACGGATACATCATTAAAAGCATTGTTAGACAAAATGTTAGAAGATAGAGGAATATATTATTGTACTATTACAGAAAAGTATAATACAGTAAAAAAAGAATTGCGAATAAAAGATAATCAAGGTACATTAAGAAAATTAATTTATTTTAAACAAAAAAATATGTACAAACCTAACAGCGATTATGGAAGGTTTATGAAAAACTTAACAACATATAGTTTTGATTATCCAAATAGAAATGATGACGCCCCAGATAGTGCGACATTATTTGTAACAGAGATAATCCTAGAAAGAGGAAAACCAAACAAACCAATTCCATTAGATAGAAGGAGATTAGGAATATGAGTATATTCAAGAAAAAAAGAAACTGACGATGAAATTGCAAAAAGACTTTTCAAATTAACTGACAATAAAGATTATGGAATACTTCCTTCTCCTATGAAAGCTCAAACGGCTATTAATGAATTATGTAGATATTTTTTAGGAGAAAATTGGTATGCAGTAAATCCTACAAATACAGAACAAATTAATACAGAAATTGTTTATGAAATAGAATGCAAATTAAAGAAATATAAAGCATAAAAACGGGAGGAGCAATATTGAAAAATAATAAAGTAAAGATAGGTTATAAAGAATATGAAATAGTAAAAAAAGATGAAGTAATTGACTTGCCTAATGAATGCTATGGAAAAATAGAATTTGACGAGGAAAAAATATACATAGCAGAAAAATTCAATCGAAATCAGCAAAAAGCTACTTTTTTACATGAAGTATTGCATGGTATTTTAAAGAAATTAGATATGCACGAGTTAAACGATAATGAAGTAACAGTAAATCAAATTGCGCAAGAATTATATATGCTCATTATTGATAATCCTCACATATTTACAATGAAAGACATATAGGAGGACAAACCAAGGAAAAATATTTGTTGGAAATGTCAACATTGGGAAGAATGTTTTTGGAATAGATATAATAATGAAAAACAAGAGTATATGAAAGAAATTAATAGGTTAGAAGATAGTTATGGAGACAAAATTATATATGTTTCAAAGTGTAGTAAGTACAAATACGAAGAACAAGTCAGTCTTACGTAAACCGTTTTGCATATTATAAAGATATGTGTTATATTGTAATTGTAAGGACTATTAATAAAATAGTGGGAAACAGATACAATAGAATATTAGGTGGAGGGATTAAGTATCTAAACTAATTCGTCTCCATTGACCTTTAAGAATGGGTTGTGAAATTTGTAGTATAGCTACATTTTATTCGCAACCTATTTTTGTTTATGGAGGAGATAGAAAGGGTAGAACAAAAAGAAAAACAAGATGTATTAAACGAACCTGATGTAAGTATACCAACTAGCACACTAATCGTAACTTTAAAAGAAGAACCACAGAGAGTATTTTTTGGAAGAAGAATTATATATTCATCTTTAAAGAAAAGTGAACTTACAGCGGACAATATATTAAAGATATTACCATCAGTGTTAAGAATACATGAGCAAAATGCAGAAGAAATTGATTATTTATGGAGATATTACAAAGGTGAACAACCAATACTTAACAAAACAAAAAAAGTAAGACCAGATATAAATAATATAGTTTTAGAAAATCATGCATTTGAAGTAGTTGAATTTGCAAAATCAAATGCTTTTGGAGAACCCGTACAATACGTACAAAAAGGAGAAAAGGATACTGATACAGTAAATCCAGAACTATCAACA
The DNA here is from genome assembly GCA_958402495.1 of uncultured Clostridiaceae bacterium. Taxonomy (GTDB): domain Bacteria; phylum Bacillota; class Clostridia; order TANB77; family CAG-508; genus UMGS1663. The sequence continues at coordinate 14,015 of CATXTS010000026.1, read as the reverse complement.
CTTAATAGATTTATGGAGAGTGAAGATAAATCTAGTTTGGACAATGAATTAGCTGAATGGGAACGTATTTGTGGAACGTCATATAGATGGGCAGACACAGATACACCGGGAGATGAAGATGAAGCACCATTTGAAATGTCAGTACCAGACCCAAGAAGGACATTCGTAGTTTATTCGAGTGGAATAAAAAGAGAACCTTTATTTTCAGGTTATTATAGTTGGTTTTCAGATACTACAATGTCAGAAAATTTACCAGAATATTCATCTAAATATAGAATTATAACTATTTATACAGATGAGTTTCAAATGGAAGTGAGAGAAACAAGCAAAGGTAAGCAATGGGCAAACGAAAACTATTCAATTATTCAACAAGATTTAACAATAAATGGAGAAACAACAAAAGTAAATACATATCCATTAGAACCTAAAGGACAAAGAATAATAGAATATCCTTTAAATTCAGCTAGAATCGGATTAATTGAATTAGTAATAACACAATTAAATGCTTTAAATAAAATTAAATCAGATGACCTAGATGGAATAGACCAATTTGTGCAAAGTTTATTAGTGTTTATAAATCAAGATGTTTCAGTAGAAGATGTAAAAGAACTAGAAGAAGCAGGTGCTATTAAAGTTTTTACAAATGACCCTGGAAAACCAGCAGATGTGAAAATTTTAACACAGCAACTTTTACATAGTGAAACGAAAATAGTAACTGACGATATATATAATAAAATTTTAACGATTTTAGGGATACCAAGATTGAATGACAAACCTTCTGGAGGAGATACAGGACAAGCAAGACTACTTGGAGAAGGTTGGACAATGGCGTATCAAAGAGCAAAACAAGATGACTTAAACTTTAAAAAGTCAGAACGACAATTTTTAAAACTTATTTTGAAAATATGTAAAACGGATATAAGGAATGTACCAGAAAAAATAAAAGATTTAAAAATCTCAGATATAGATATAAAAATACCACGTGATAAATCAGACAATTTATTAGTAAAAGCACAAGCGTTATTAAATTTATTAGAGGCAGGAGTACACCCAGAAATAGCATTTACAGTAGTAGGACTATTTGGTGCCCCACATGATGTATATCAAAAGAGTGTAAATTTTCAAGGCGAAGATTTTTGGAAAAAGATGAAAGACATATCGGAGAGCAAATTGAACAATAGCAATTTCTCAAATATTAACGATGATTCAAAACAAGATAACAAAAATCAAAACCAAGAAAAAAATAAGAATCCAGCTAGAGGGGTTAATAACTAGCCATACCAATACGTGGACGGCACGGTAAAAAACGAAGTATGAGAAAGGAAGCAAAAATGGAAGAAGAACTAAATCAAATCTTATCTAATGAAGAACTAGACCAAGCAGGAAGAATTGAAGCAATAAAAGCATTTGTTGGGAAAGATTTTGTACCAGCAAAAGAACACAAGAAGGTTAAAGATGAGTGGAAGACAAAGTATTCATCTATTGAAACAGAATTTAATCAATTTAAACAATCAAAAATGACAGATGAAGAAAAACAAAATGAATATTTAAAGCAATTAGAAGAAAGCAATAAAGCTAAAGACCTCAAGATAAATAGAAATTCAATTATTGCTACTTTTGCAGAATCGGGTATTACTAAAACAGATTTTTCATCTGAGGAAGAGTATGAAACAATATTAAATTCTTTTTCGAAATCGAATGAAGAAGAAGCAATCAATCTTACAAGAGCATTATGTAATACAATGAATTTACAAAAGAAAAATATTGCTAATAAAATTAAAGAAGATTTAATAAAAGGACAAAAGAAACCAGAAGGCGGAAATGTAGAAGGGGACGAAGGATTAACGCAAGTAGAAAAATACAAAAAGGCTTATGACGAAGCTGTAAAGAATAATGATAGAGTAGCAATGGCTACTTATACAAGACTTATATCAGAAACACAAAATAAATAGAAAGGGAGTAGATTTTAAGGGCAGATAACGTAATTCAAAGTTTTGTAGCACCAAATTATAGTGGAATGCTATACACAAAAAGTAACACAAGAACACCTCTATTATCAATGATAGGAGGAAAAACAAAATATGTAAATTCAGTAGAATTTGTATTAGGACAAAATTATACAACAGAAGAAGGGGATATTCCAGATATTTCTGAGACGAAATCATTAACAGCACCAGACGCAACATTTGTAACGAGAGAACAAAACACTAACGTAACTCAAATATTTATGGAAAGTGTAGCAATCTCTTACGCAAAAATGTCAAATATGGGAACATTAGCAGGAGCAAATCTTGTAGGACAACAAGCTAATCCACAAAGTGAATTAGACTTCCAAGTTACAAGAAAGATGGACAAAATCGGAAGAAGTATTGAAAAAACTTTCATTCAAGGCACATACAATAAATCAACTACAGACGATAAGGCAAATAAGACAAGGGGATTAATCTCAGCTATCACTTCAAATAAAATAGATGCAAAAGGTAGTATATTAGATATTTGGTTAGTAAATGAATTAATGATAGCAATGAAAGGAAATAATGCTGATATTACAGGGTTAACATTATGGTTAGATACAGTATCGTTAAATCAATTAAATGGTAGTGCAGTTGAAAATGGAGTACCAATGGGAGAACCATATAAAGGTACTTATGGTATGCAAGTAAGAGATTTACTATTACCATCTGGAACAGTACATCTAGTATTAGGAGAGTTTTTACCAGCAGGAACAGTATTGCTATTAAATATCGATGTAATCCAACCAATTGAACAGCCTGTACCAGGAAAAGGAAATTTCTTCTTAGAACAACTTGCTAAAACAGGGGCAGGAGAAAAATATCAAATTTTTGGACAAATTGGTTTAGATTATGGAGCAGAACATTTACACGGAAAAATTACTGGATTATCTACAGTATTTACAAAACCAGAAGGTAAAAAAGTCTTTGTTGTAAATGCAGGTGATTTTCAAACAGCTACACAAGATGTAACAAAATAACTTAAGAAGGAGGATTAAGCGATGATAACTGAAGAAGAACAATTAAAAGAAATGAGATTAGAAATTCTCGAAAATAGTTCAGATACAAGCAAAGACGAAGTTTTTAAATTAAAACTAAAACGAGCTAAATTCAGATATCTTCGTTTAGTTTATCCGTTTAATAAAACAATTACAAAACTACCAGATGAACAGGCACAAGATTGGCAAACAAAATGTGCTATTGAATTATATAATTTAGGTGGAGATGAGAACTTATCGTCTTATTCAGAAAATGGGTTATCAGAAAGTTATGCAAGGGCAGGACTTTCACAAGATTTATTAAATGAATTGCCACCACCACGAGTAGGTGTAATATCATGAGAAACAAATGGAAGAAAAAATCACTATATATAGCAAGTTTCATCAAAGATGAATATGACAACGAAGGAAACAAAATAAGCACATATGCTAAACCAGAGTTTATTGGAGAAGAGAATATTCAATCATTAAGTGGTTATACAGATGTACAGGAATATGGAAACAAAGTTGTTAAAATGCAAAAAGTATTATTAGATTATAATAAATACTTAGGCAAATTTAAAGAAAATGACTTGGCTTACATAGAAGATAAAACACCAGATGAAGAACAAGTTTATGGAGATAATGCAAATTATCGAATAGACAGTGTTAGAAATCAAAATAGAAAAATAGCAATATATTTTGAAAAGCTACCTAATAAGTAGGTGATAAAGTGCCAAAATTTCAAAGAAGATTATCAATAGCTAGTTTAGATGAATGGATTAATCAATTAAAAATAAAAGAGAAAAGTTATCCTAAAGTGGCTGTGAGAATAGCAGACAGGTTAGCAGACGAAATGATGAAATGTGATGTTTATTCTGGAACTATTAAAGTACCAGCCATATTAGAAGGAAATGTTGCAAAAGCAGGAATAAGAAGTACTAATGAAACGGATGCATTTCCAGAGTTTGGAACAGGAATAGTGGGTTCTCAAAATCCACATGTAGCAGAGGCATTAGAACTAGCAGGGTGGAAATATGATGTAAATGAACACGGAGAAAAAGGTTGGGTATATCCAACAGAAGATGGATACAGATGGACTAAAGGACAACCAGCAAGTAAGAAATTTTGGAATGCATTACAAAAAGCAAACGAAATGTTTCCAGAGATAGGAAAAGAGGAATTATTAAAAGAGGTGCAAAGATGAGACCAAATATATATAAAGAAATATTTCGATACGCAGAAAAATATATAGAAGAAAAATCAATATATTTACCAGAAGTACGTCAAAATACACCAACGGAAAGCAATGTATTTCCACTAGTAATAATTCCAAAATGTAAAATTATTTTAGACGATGAAACTCTAAAATATGGAGAACAAAAATATCAAATTATATTTGAAATAGAAATATATGCGACAGATAAAACTGTTAGCGCAAAAAGAATATCTAGTCAAACAATAATAAATGAATTGCTAGACCTAGTATATGAAGTATTTGAAAATCAATTGGGTATGTGGGGAAAAGAACCTCAACCAAAACCTAATGCAGATACAAATATATCAAGAGTAGGAATAATGTTTACTGGAAAAATAAAAGATAATAAAATTTATAGGAGGTAATGCAAAGGGCAGGAGAAGTAGAAGAAATTGTTGGTCAAAGTGACATTGGAACAATGCTATATGCAAAAAAAGCAGGAGGAACAACTTTTGATGAGTTGATAGAAATCAAAGATACAGCAGACACAGGAGGAGAACCAGAACAAATAGATGTAAGCACAATGAAAAGAAAAGTGAAGGTATATGTAGAAGGAAGAAAAGAAAGTCCATCTCAAACATTTACCTATAATTACACAGAAAACAACTATTTTAAAAAAGTTAAACCGTATTGCGATGGAAAAATTCACAATTTCTTAATTATATATCCAGATGGCACGGGAACTTTAATTATTGGTAGCGCTACGACAAAAAAGAATGGAATTTCTTTAAATAGCGCAATAGAAGCAACTTTAACAGTTACGCCAATAGATATAGTAGATAAAACAAGTGAAGAAGTAACAGCTTTGTTAGCTACAGCTTAATCTATAAAATTAATTAATTTAATGGAGGAATTAGTAAAATGAGTAAATTTATGAAATTAGAAGTAGAAGGAAAAGATTATTTAGTAGGTTTTTCAAATAGATTTTCTGTCTTAAACGCTAAAAGACAAGGAATGGAAAAAACACTACAAGAAATGGATAAAATCAAAGATACAGATGAGGGAATTGCAAAATTATTAAGATATGGATTAATGGAAAAACAACCAGAAATTACTGAAAAACAAGCAAAAGATATTTTAGACAAATACATTGAAGAAAATGTAAATGATGAAGAATGTGTCGATATTTCTCAAATTGTTAACTTTATTAATGAACAATATTTGGCTTTTTCAGGTCTCCCAACTGGAAAGAAGAAAGTGAAGATAATCGAAATAGTGGAGGGATAGAAGAAGCTAGTTCGGGAGAGAAAATAGACTCAATAGAAGACTTCTTCTATAAAATACTTATACCACTAGCAATACAAGTTCGGTATGCCATTGCAAGAATTTTGGAACGAAGACCCAGACTTGCTCTGGACGTACCGAACTTGTTACATTAATAAAGTAAAACAAGAAATCGAAATGCAAAAAGAGACTATGAATTTTCAGGCTTTCTTGCAAGGACTATATATTCAAAAGGCAGTTGCTAGTGTTTTTATAAAAGAAGAAAAATATTTTGACAAACCAATAGAGTTTGATAAAAAACCTAAAACATTAAGAGAACAAAAATTAGAGATAGCACAAAAAATAAAAGAAAGAGCAATGCAAGGAAAGGCAATTTTACAACAAAGGAGAGAGAGTAAGGGCTAATTATAGTGTAGCAACATTAGAAGACCAAGTAATAGTACAAGTTTCAGAAGCAATACGAAACATAACAAAATTAACTCAATCTGTAAGAAGTTTAAAATCGGAAGTAGAAAAACTTAGTAAAAATAAGGGACTAACAAATTTAAATAAACAGATAAAACAAACTTCTAATATTGGTAAAAACATAAAAGGTGTGTTTGGTTTTGGAACAGCAATTGTAGCTGGAAGAAAAATGATACGAACTCTCCAAGACATGACAAAGGAAAGCGTTGACTTTGTAGAAACAGTAAATTTATTTAATGTTTCTTTTGGGAAAGGTTTAGAAGGATTAAACCAATACTATGAAAAAGCAATAAAATTTCAGAATGAATTAGAAGAAAAGCTTGGCGTAAATATTAAAGAAAGCATGAATTATCAAGCTTTATTTAATTCCATGTCAAAATCAATGGGAATAAGCGCTAAATATGCATATACTCTATCAGAAAATTTCACTAAATTAGGATACGATTTAGCTTCTTTGTATAATATTGACCCAACAAATGCAATGCAAAAATTAAGAGCAGGATTGGCTGGTCAAACAAAACCACTAAGAGACTTAGGTTTAGATATAACTCAACAATCATTACAACCAATTGTTGATAGCCTAGGTATTGATAAAAGTATTAAAAATATGTCTCAAGCAGAAAAAATGGTACTTAGATATATTGCTGTGTTAAAACAAGCACAAATAGCACAAGGAGACTTTGCTAATACTATGGAATCACCAGCCAATCAATTAAGGATATTTAATGCACAAGTGATAGCATTTAAAAGAAATATGGGAAATTTATGGCAGGGATTCCTTGGTGGAATTTTACCATATATAAATGCAGTTATGATGGTAATTAATGAATTACTTAAAATGGTTGCAAAATTATTTGGATTTAAAATATCAGACCAGCCTATTAATATAAGTGCTAATGTGGGTGCAAATGATTTGGCTGAGGACCTAGGAACAGCAGGAAAAAAGGCTAAAGAGTTAAAAGCCCAATTGATGGGATTTGATGAAATAAATAATATATCCTTACAGACAGATTCTGGTAGTGGTTCTGGAAGTTCAAGCGTAGGTGGAATTGACCAAAGATTGTTAAATGCTATGTCGGAGTATGATAATTTAATGGACAAAGTAAAATCAAAAGCTACTGACGTTAGAGATAAAATAATGCAATGGTTAGGATTTACTAAGAAAGTAAACCCATTAACAGGAGAAATTAGTTGGGAATATACTGGAATGAGTAAACAGGCAAAGACAATTTTAGGTATCTTAAAAGCAATTACATTACTATATATTGGCACAAAGGCGTTAAAATTAGTAGGATACCTAAAAAATCTTAAAGGTGTAATTTCTGGAACAATAAAACCAACAACAAATTTTCAAAATGGACTAGCCTTGTTAAGTAATGGAATAAAAGATACAGGTGCTTGGTTAAAATTAGGGGTAGAGCAATTTAAATTATATAGAAAAGCAGGGGATAATGTAACTACCTCATTAGGAAAAACTGGGAAAGGAATGCTTGATTTAATTCCAAATACAGTTAAAGTTGCAGGTGGTATAGCGGGATTAGTAAGTTCTAGTGTGCTAGCTTATAATTCCATGAAAGACTTATCTAATGGAACTATAGATTCAAGAGAAGCAATGTTAAAACTTACAGGAAGTATTGCTGGAGCAACAGCTAGTGGTGCATTAATAGGTTCAGTATTTGGACCAGCAGGAGCTGTTATAGGGGGACTAACGGGATTAGTAATTGATGGTGTGTCAGCATTTATAGGTTATAAAGATGAAACAGATAGGTTTTGCGAGTCAGTGGAAAAAGAAAATGAAAAGATACATAAAAATATAGATGCGATAAGAGAGCAAAAACAAGCAGTTGAAGACTCTATAAATTCACAGATTGCGCAAATAGATTATGTTGATAATTTAGTGAAAGAATTAGATACATTAGTAGATTCCAATGGAAAAGTAAAAACTGGTTACGAAGATAGAGTTAATTTCATTTTGAACCAGCTAAAAGAAGCGACAGGAGAAGAATGGAAATTAACAAATGGAACAATTGAAAAGTATCAAGACCTAAAAAAGGAAATTAATAATTTAATTGATGCAAAGAAAGCTGAAATAATTTTGAATGCAAATCAAGAAGAATATGCAAAAGCTATAGGAAGACAGATACAATTACAACACGATAAAAAAACAACGCAAGAAGAGTTAACTTCAGTAACAGAGACATACAACAAGAAACTTGATGAAATTATAAAAAAATATGGAAGTGTTAATGAAGCAAGAAAAATAAGAAGTTCATCAGGGGGAGAAAGTTGGTTTGCAATAAAAGATATAGAAGATTTAGAACAACTTGAAGAAACAATGAATCACACGAAAGAAGAATATGAGAATGTTACAAAAGCTATATCAGAAGATAATCAGTTAATTATAGCTTGGGAAGATTTAAAAACAGCAACAATTACAGGTAATACAAATGAAATAAATAAGAAAGTTCAAGAGATAACAAACACATACAAAACAGAGGCTGGAAATCAAGTAGGAACTTTAACAGAACAACTTGCAAAAGAAACAGATTTGGCTAAAGAAAGACAAAAAGTATGGGAAGAAAATGGAATTGAAATAAATGAGACAAGAAGACAGCAATTAGAAGTAGGAATAAAGACATTAGCCGATAAACTTGTTGAACAGACAAATACTGTAGAGGAATTAAGTGATGAACAAAAAGAAGCTTGGAAAGAATTAGGAAATAGTAGTTATGAGATTTATAAGGAAGAATTAAATAAACTATCTCCTGAATTAAGATTAGAAATAGAAAAAGCAACAGGTATTATTATCGAAAAAACACCAGAAGTAGAGAAAGTCAGTGAGGAATTATCAAGTGTAATTATAAACAGTCTAGACAACTCAGCAGAAACTAGAAAAAAAGCAGTTGAAGCTATTAAATCTTATATAGGTGGGTTGTCAGAAAATGACCAAAGACAACTATTAAAACAATGTGGTATCAATAACGCAGATGAAGTGGTAAAAGGATTAAAAGAAGGAAATCTATCCGAAGATGTAGGAATAAATATAATAAAAGGATTGCAAAAAGGATTGAAAAATAATTATTGGCAAGGACAAACGATAAACACAGCATTTATATTTGCAACAAATGTATTAGAAAGATTCAAAAAAACTTTTGGAATACAATCACCATCTAAGAAGACTAAACAATTTGGTATTTTCTTATTAAAAGGTTTAGGAATAGGTATAGATAAAGAAACTCCAGGAGTATTAAAAACTGTTTCAGATTTTTCGAGTAAGATTTTAGACAAGCTTAATATTTCAAGTAATAGCCTAACAAAAGGAGTGCAAATTAATTCAAAAGACTTTTCAGTAGATACTAATCAATTTATAGATTATGGCAAAATTACAGGAAGTATTGAAACACAAAATAAGGTAGATATAAGTAGTGATATATCACAACAAGTATATCAAGCAGTAGTAAAGGGAATGGAAAATTCAAGAATACAAGTAGGAATAGAAGTAGAAGCGGATAAAGACGGAATATTTAAAAATGTTCAAGCACAAGCAAAAGAATTTATAATGCAAACTGGTGAAGAACCATTTCCATCACCAGCTTAATAGAAAGGGGAATATTTAAGGGCAAAAGAAAGATATATATCGCAATTTATTGACAGTGCATATATGGCAGGAAATCTAGTTGAAATTGAAGGATATTCCCCTGATTTTATTTCTGGTTATGAAGTAGAAGAATATGATTTGAGTTTAGAGGCTGGTAGAAATGCTAAAGGAACAATGAGACTATCCTACATAGCAACAAAATACAAAATAATATTAAAAACAACACCCATATTACAACCACAATTAACAGAATTTTACTCGCATATTCCTAGAAGGCAAATAAGTGTAAGATTTTTCAACCCATTTACGGGTGACTGGAAAACTATACAATGTTATAGGGGTGATAGAAAAGTTTCTATGCTATTCGATTTTGACCATTTTGGAAAGTTATACGACTCTGTAAGTCAATCATTAATAGAATTGTAGGTGATAAAAGGTACCAAGTAAGCGACCAATTTAAAGAAGAATGCAAATTAAATATGGGACAATATGAAAAGTTAGGAAGAATACATGTTATTCAAGATAATTTAAATATAACAGAAAGCGATAATTTAGTGGATTTTACAATAGAAGACAATTGTTATGTAAACGATAAATTTCTAGGTACAACAGTGGCTAAAAAGGTCACAATGAATATTCAAAATCCGAATAGTGAAATTGATTTAGAAAATAAAGAGATTATAATTCAAACAGGTATGAAAATAGGTGACAAGGAAGAATTAATACCATTTGGAAACTACATAATACCTAAACCAGAAACAGAAGAAGTAAAAGGAAAAACTAATTTTATTGGATATGACTATATGATAAAGTTTAACGTTCCATATAAAAACAGAGTTACATTTCCAGCGAAAGCAAGTATATTATTTGCAGATATATGCGAACAATCCGGAGTAGAAGTAGGAAATACAGATTTTACAAATTCAAATTATATGATATTAGGAAATCCTTTCACAAATAATGAAAATTGTAGGGTAGTATTAAGCAATATTGCACAATTAGCGGGTGGATTTGCAAAAATAGGTAGAGACAATAAAGCATATATTATTTCTTTAAAAAACATATCTAATTTAACTAAGATAAAAGATATTAATAAAATGTCTATGAAAGATTTTAATATTATACCTGTAAAAATGTTAACAAACACAGAAGATAATACAGATGAAAAAATAGATGGAAACAATTATTTTGATGATTTTACAAAAAATAAAAATTGGGGAAAAGTCAATTCTTTAATTTTAAGAATATCAGGCATAGATGGAGAGAATACAGTAGAAGAAGACAAACAAAGCATTCAAAATAACGGATTAACAGAATTAATAATCGAGGATAACTATTTTTTAATCAATCAAGAGGAGAGAGAAAAAATAATAAAACCTCTATGGGAAAAATTAAAGGGAATTGAATATTTACCATTTAAAACAAAATATTATGGATATCCTTACTTAGATTCTGGAGATATGATATATGTGGTAGACCCAAAAGAGAATGGATATATTAGTTATGCATTTAATCACTCTTTTACATTTAACGGAACATATAGTGGAACTCTAGAGACACCATCAATAACAAAAACGCAAACTGCTTATAAAAATACAGTAGATGAAAAAACAAAATTTAGAAGAGTAGAAAGAACTGTAGACAAAATAAACGGAAAAATAGAAGACGTAGTACAACAGACAACAGAAAACAGTGAAAAACTAACAAAACATGAACAAGATATAAACAGTATAACAGATACAGTACAAGCTGTAGAAACAAATTTAAATGAAAATTATAGCACGACAGAACAGGTAGAGTCCAAAATAGAGCAAAAAGCTGGTGTAATTACTAGTGAAACTACTAAAAAGATAGAAGACATCCAGGTAGGTGGAACTAATTTAATCAGAAACTCTGCACCGTATGACAGGCAATATTGGACAGGCTACAATATAACTTCTGTTTCTGTAGAAGAAGATACAACTATAAAAAGAAGTTGTATGAAAACTGTATTAAAAGCTGGTCAAAGTGGTGTGTACAATAATTCTGCTACATATACAAATTTAGAAAAAGGAAAAGAATATTCTATTAGTATTTGGTTAAAAACAAGTAGAAATCAGCAAATTAGGGTGGGCTACGAAGGCTCAACACACGGCTTTTTTGATGTTACAACGGAATGGAAAAAGTATACTTTTAAATTTACATGTGTAGATTCTACTAGAAACTTTATTGTTTATGCGACAAGTGCCATTGCAGGAGATATCTTATATTTTCATTCCTTGAAATTAGAAGAAGGAAATAAAATAACTACATGGTCTCCATCACCCGACGACACTGCTACAAAAGTAGAGATGGACTCGAAAATAGAACAAACAGCGGAAAGTATAAATTCAGAAGTAAAGAAGAAGGTAGGAAATGATGAAGTTATTTCAAAGATTAATCAATCGGCAGAAAAAATCGGAATTAATGCAAATAAAATAGAGCTATCTGCAAGTGATATTTTAAATTTATTGGCTGGAAATACAATTAATATATCAAGTAAAAATATTGCGATATCAAGTACAAATTTTAACGTTGATAAAAATGGAAATTTAGTTTGTAAAAATGCTCAAATAAACGATGTAAACGTTAATGGCGGAAATGTTAATCTAACAGATAATGGTCTTGGAGCCTATGAAGGAAAGTTAAAAATACAAGGTGATGCATTTATAAATGGATTATATAGTGAAGGGATAATTATTAGAAAAAAAGGAGCTCCAATAGATAGCGTAAGTGGAAATTCAATATTTTTACATATATATGATAATAAACCAGAACTAACAATGACTGATTCAAAAACTACAACGCTAGACGTCCGTCCGCAATCATTCTCTTATTGTACTGATTCAGAAAAGAGTTTTTCATTTAATAGAAATGGTGAATTTGTTATAGATGGAAAAAAGTGTTTAACTTCATCATTTGATGGAAATATAAATATAGAAAATATAAATTTTATGCCATTAAGTGATGGACAAAATTATGGATATATTCAGTTTGTTACACAAAGTCATGGAAGTGTGGGTGTTTATGTATGGCAATCAGATGAAAGAATAAAAAGAGATATAGAAAACACAGAAGTTAATGCAATAGATATTATTAAATTGATAAAGCACAGGAAATTCAAATATAAAGAAAGCAATTTAGTAGAAAGTATTGGCTATATAGCACAAGAATTAGAAGAAATTAATAACAATTTTGTTGCAAAAATACCACAAAAAGACGGAAGTGAAACATATCAAATAAATGAAACTAAGATTATTCCATATGTTACAAAAGCTATTCAAGAGCAACAAGAAGAAATAGAAGAACTAAAGCAAAAAGATAAAGATGAAGTTATAGCTAGCTTAATAAGCAGAGTAGAAAAACTAGAAAAGGCAAGTGAGAGTAATGAGTAAAATAGAAAAATTAGTATTAGATAAATACAAAGAACCAATTGAGAGCTCAGAGGAATTAGTAGATGCTAAAAAATACTTTAATGGAAACTACACTAAAATAGAAGATAAAGTAAATGAAGTAATAGATAATACAGATACTAGATTAAACACACTAGAAACAGATAATACAAATAATAAACAAGATATATTGTCTATACAACAAGAACAAATAAATCAGAATAGTAATATATCTCAAAATAAAACAGATATAGAACTATTAGAAGAGAATTTAGCTGATGAGATTACGACAGAAGAAGCGGAGAAATTAACTATAAAAGACGCAACAAGATGGTATTCTAAGCTGGACGTAAGTGGAAATAGTGTGCAAACGAGCAGAAGTGGAAAAAACAAGTTTGATGTATCAAAAGTATCTACTACTATTACAGATAAAATCATTGATACAAAAACTGGAACTATACAGCTTAATGTAAATACAGACACAGGCGCTAATGCTACAGCAGTATATTTGTGTGAACTAAAACCAAATACAAGTTATAAAATTGTATACAACTACGAGGGAAACAAGGCTGGATTCGGAGGTACAATTAATAACTACTTGTATAATGAGACTTCAAAAACGTATGAATATCTTAACAATCTAAAGAAAATAACAACGAATAGTTCACGGAAAAGTACAAATAAACTTAATAGGTTGCCAAGGTGCAATTCCTACGGCAAACTATTGTAAATGGTCAGGTCTAATGTTATTAGAAGAAACGGAAGATGAGACCTTTGAAGAGTTTGGAGCAATGCCTAGTCCGACTATTATGGCAGAAATTCAGAATTGTGGCTGTGTAGATATAGGAATAAACAACGGGAATATTTTAGAAAAAGGTTATTCTACTGAAAAGGAAAATTCTAAATTCTGGAATACTATAACAGATAATGTAGTTACGCCACTCTCGGATGGTTGGGCAAGATTCGAAATAGATAATACGACTGGGACAAGTGCAAGATATGCAAATGCATGGATTAATTTAAAACAATTCAGAAAAAATATTAAAGCAAATACACAGTACAAAATAATAG
>CATXTS010000025.1 GCA_958402495.1 uncultured Clostridiaceae bacterium | reverse complement strand
TAGTATGTTCAGATAAAACAGGAACATTAACAGAAGATAAAATTGTACTAGAAAAATATCTGGATATACAAGGGAAAGAAGACAAACGAATTTTAAAACATGTATTCTTAAATAGTTATTTTCAAACAGGATTAAAAGGAAATATAGACATAGCTATCATAGAGCGAGCAAAAAAAGAAGGACTCATGCCCTCTGTAGAAACATACAAAAAGATAGATGAAATTCCCTTCGATTTCTCTAGAAGAAGACTATCGGTAGTCGTATCAGATGGAAGCAAAAAACAACTTATCACTAAAGGAGCCATAGAAGAAATCTTAAATATCTGTACCTTAGTAGATTATCAAGGAGAAGTAGCACCTATTACAGATGAGATAAAAATGCATATCCAGAAAATAGCAAGAAGCCTAAATGAACAAGGATTACGCGTATTAGGTGTTTGTCAAAAAAATAATATACATCCAATAGAGCACTTTTCTGTAGCAGATGAAAAAGAAATGGTACTCATGGGCTTTATCGGCTTTCTAGACCCACCAAAAGAAAGTGCCAAAGAAGCCATAGAACAGCTAAATAAGAACGGCATACGAGTAATTGTACTAACAGGAGATAACCAATATGTTACTAAAGCCGTATGCGAAAAAGTCAATATCAATACAGAGCGTATTCTATTAGGAAGTCAAATAGATAAACTGCCAGATAGTGGTGTAGAAAGACTACTACGAGAAGTAAATGTATTTGCAAAATTATCACCCATACAAAAAGCCAGAATTGTTCGATTATTAGGACAAGCAGGTAATGTTGTCGGATATATGGGAGATGGTATCAATGATAGTCCCTCTTTAATCAATTCAGAAGTAGGTATCTCTGTAGACACAGCAGTCGATATAGCCAAAGAAACAGCAGACATCATCTTGTTAGAAAAAGACTTAAAAGTACTAAAAGAAGGTGTATTAGAAGGTAGAAAAACCTTTGGAAACTTATTAAAATATATTAAAATGGCAACTAGCTTCAACTTTGGAGAAGTCACCTCTGTACTAATAGCCAGCATCTTTTTACCCTTCTTTCCTATCACACCTATACAACTACTCGTACAAAGCTTAATTTATGATGTTGGACAATTATCTTTACCACTAGATAATGTAGATGAAGAATATTTGGAGCAACCAAGAAAGTGGAATATACAAAGTTTAAAACGATTCATGTTATTTATGGGGCCAACCAGTTCCTTATTTGACCTACTGATATTTATAACACTATGGTTTGGCTTTGGAATAAGACAAGAACAAGCCGCCCTATTTCAAACTATATGGTTTTCTTATGGAATCGTCTCAAACCTAATAGGATTGCATATTATAAGAACCGCCAAAATACCATTTATAGAAAGTAATGCCTCAAAAACGGTATATGCCTTCACCATTCTCATTTGCATAGTCGCCGTCATCGTACCATTCACCTTTATAGGAAAATTTTTAGGATTAGTACCATTACAACCTATATGGATAGCTTTCATTTTTTTCATACCTGTGTTATACTGTTTTGTAGCCATGATTGTCAAAAGACAATACATCAAAAAATATGGAGATTGGATTTAAGAAAAGTAATATCTAAGAACTATTCATAATAAGATAAGAATCTGGGATAGGATATTATATGAAGTATAAGCCTTAAAACATCTCTACTAAGGAGGAACGAAAAAAATGATTTATCAAAAAGATTATATTTTAAGAGAAATAGAAAGCCTAATACATGTCATTACAGATGTATTCCTAGGGGAAGAAACCATAGAATATCTACCAACAGGAAAACAAGAAGATAAGGAAGTAGACCATTTATATTTTGAAATGCAAAAATTATTAAAAGAAGAGAAAATCAATGAAGCAGAAAATGAACTATTCGATAAAATCTCAATCAGCCATCGAGGCTACTTAAAAATAGCTATCCATTTTTATCAACAAATCAATCAATTAAGTGATGAAGCACTAGCAAAACAAAACTTTAGTAGAGAAGAAATAGAACAAGGCATAAAAGAAGTCATGAATCTATTTGGTATTGTTATAATCTAATGGGGACGGGCCTAATTTGTCCCGCAAAAAGAAGTAAGACGAAAATGTTTTACTTCTTTTTTCTACCAATAAAAAAGAAAAATACCTATAATAAAATAAACAAGAAAAAGACAGAAAGAGAACATATTATGGTAATAAAAAAATAGTAAAATTGGTAAGAAAATCAAGGAAATAAAAGAAATCGTGTAAAATTTAAATGGTGGATTGGCAATAAAGATATAAGCCATTATTACATATTGGCTTATAGACCATTTTAGACAAATAGAAAACACAGTATAATAGCTAAAGAATCACCAAAACAAGAAAAACACATATAATGGCAATAGAAAATACATAGGAGTTAGGAGGGAAATCAAATGGAATCACAAATTATAGGAAACACACCAATGGTAAAAATAAAATATAAGTATAAAGATAAACAAAAATATCTGTATGCTAAATTAGAATATTATAATTTAACAGGTAGTATTAAAGATAGGATGGCTAATTATATTATTACTAAGGCCAAACAAAGAGGAGAGTTAAAGCCAGGAGACCCCATAATAGAGGCGACTAGTGGTAATACAGGCATTGCTCTGGCAGCCATTGGAGCAAGAGAAAATCATCCTGTATATATTTTTATGCCAGATTGGGTTAGCAAAGAAAGAGTACAAATTATGCAAAATTACCAAGCAAGCGTTAAACTGTTTTCAGCAGCACAAGGAGGCTTTAGAAGGTGTATACAAGAGGCTAGTTATTATGCAGAAAAGATAGGTGGATTTTGGGTAAATCAATTTTCTAACAAAGATAATATGGTAGCCCATTATGAAACGACAGGAGAAGAAATTGTCAGACAAATTCATGAACCAATTGGTGGTTTTATATCTGGAATAGGAACTGGTGGTACTTTAATGGGTGTTGGAAGAAAAATAAAGAAAATACATCCAGAAGCACAGATTGTAGCTATAGAACCAGATAAAATGCCTTTATTATCTAAAAATAGAGCAATTGGCAATCATAAAATAGAAGGAATTGGTGATGATTTTATACCAGAATTAGTAGACAGAAATATGATAGATAAAGTAATTGTTATCAATGATGAGGATGCTGTAAATATGACAAGATTACTCTCTAGAAAATTAGGAATTGGTGTAGGAATCTCGTCAGGTGCTAACTTTTTAGGTTCTGTTATTTTAAATGACAGAGTAGAAAATCCAGTGGTTACGGTATTCCCAGACGATAATAAAAAATACTTATCCACAGATATCGCACAAAATGTGGATAATCAAGAAAGTTATATTTCAAATCATATACAACTAATTGGATGGGAAACCATATAAAGGATAAAATGTCAGAAAGAAAAGTCTTTTTGACGTTTTTTTCTGTATAAAAAACAAAAAGAAGTAAAAAACTATTGCAAAGAAAGAGAAAGTTTGATAAACCTATAGAGCAAACTAGAAACAGAAAGAAGGAGAATAAAAAATGAAATCATATTATTTCACCTCAGAAAGTGTAACAGAAGGCCATCCTGATAAAGTAGCAGATTCCATTTCAGATATCGTATTAGATACTTGTCTAGAACAAGACAAAGAAGCAAGAGTTGCTGTAGAAACTTTTGTATCACAAAATAAAGTAACGATAGCAGGTCAAATCACAACTACTGCCAATCTCCAAATAGAAAAAATAGTTAGAAACCGTTTACAAGAAATCGGTTTTGATAATGCACAAACGGATATGGATTATAGAACTTGTCAAATTGATGTTAATATAACCAAACAAAGCCTAGACATAGCCATGGGAGTAGATGTTGGAGGTGCTGGAGACCAAGGAATTATGTTTGGCTATGCTTGTGATGAAACACAAAATAATATGCCCTATGCGATAGAAATGGCACATAGGTTAGCAAAAAAGCTAACAGAAGTGCGCAAAAATGGAGAAATTTCTTATTTAAGACCAGATGGAAAAACACAAGTAACCGTAGAATATGAAAATGACCAACCAAAAAGAATCGATACGATATTAGTATCTACGCAACATGAAGAACATATTTCAATGGAAACATTGAAGAAAGACATGATAGAAAAAGTGATTCAAAAAGTGATACCATTATCTATGATAGATAATCAAACAAATATCTATGTTAACCCAACTGGTAGATTTGTTATAGGAGGACCTTTAGGAGATACAGGACTAACAGGAAGAAAAATTATAGTAGATACCTATGGAGGATATGCTAGAAACGGAGGAGGCGCTTTTTCAGGAAAAGATGCTACTAAAGTAGATAGAACGGCAAGCTACATGTTACGTCATATTGCTAAAAATGTAGTAGCCAATCACCTAGCAAGAAAATGTGAAATACAAGTTGCCTATGGAATAGGAATGGACAAACCAATATCTTTATATATCAATACTTTTGGAACAGCTACTAAGCCAGAAGAAGAAATCGTAAAGGAAATCAAAGAAAAATTTGATTTAACACCAAATGGCATGATAGACTATTTACAATTAAAAAAGCCAATTTATAGCCAGACAACCAATTATGGACATTTTGGAAAAGAAAACTTAACTTGGGAGAAAGTAATTCCTTGGTAAGAAAACCATATAGTAGAGAAGAAATCTCTACTATATTTTCATGTCTTCTTTTACAAAGCCTTTTGATAAAACTAAAAGCGTAAAATAAAAGATTACATACATACCTACTTTTACAAGCAAAGAAAATACGGTATTTTCTATAGAAAAAGGTAAAAAAGAAAAGATAAAATTAACAAGCAAAACACTAAAGAAAGGCTTTATAAGCCAATTTCCAAAATCTATTTTTAAGTGTGTATGTTTTACAAGCATACAAAAACTAAGCAATCCATTTAATAATTCACTAATAAAAATAACAACTATGTAACCATAAATGCCACTGATTGGTAAAAGAACATAAATACAAAAAATACTCACAAACAAATCCAGAATATTAATAGCCATCACAAGAACTTGTTTATCTAGCCCTTTTAAAATACTATCTACAATGGAATCAATATACATCAGTACAATTAAAGGTGCTAAAATCTTAACATATTTAGCAATCTCTGACTCATGGTAAATAAAACTACTCAATTCTTTAGAAAAACACCAAAAAATTCCCAAAACTAAAAAAGAGAAAATAAAACTAAATTTAAAAATCTTATAAAGGGCTATCTGCATTTTCTGATAGCTTCTTTTAGCTTGCATATAAGAAAATTCTGGAATCAGCAAAGAACTAAAAGAATTAATAAAAGTACAAGGAAATAGAATCAAAGGCATAACCATGCCGTGAATCATACCATATTTGGATAAGGAACTTTCACACGACATACCCGATTTTTCTAACTGTAAAGGAATTAAAATTTGCTTTAAAGTAGAAAGACCAGAACGGATATAAGAGGTAATGGCAATAGGAACAGAAATTTTTAAAATCTGTTTTGTATAATTGGTATCTTGATAAAGGTTTGCTTGTAATTTTCGTTTATCCCTTAGGTATAAAATAAACAATAATAAAAAAGACCCTATTTCAGAAAGAGTAGATCCTAGGACTAAGGAAAGACAAGCATACTCTAAACCTTCTGGCATAAAGCAATTTAGAAAACAAGTTACTAAATAAATTTGTAAAACTTGTTCTACAATTTGTGAAAAGGCAGTTTTTTTCACATTACGCATAGCAGAAAAATAACCTTGCATACTAGAAGACATGGCTAAAAAAGGTAAACTAAAAGCTAGAATACGTAAAGGCATACTAGAAATTTTACCATGAAGCCAAGTAGTAGAAATCCAAGGAGATAAGAAGAATAGTAGTAGGCAAGAAAAAATTCCCATAAATAAACTATAACATAAACATTTTCTAACAGCTTTTTTAATACCAGTTTCAAAACCATAAGCAAGCTGTTCAGATACAATACGTGTACTTGCCAAATGAATACCAGAGTTTGCTAAAGTAATGGCAAATAAGTAAATAGACATAATAAGCTGATAAATACCAACTGCCTCTGTACCAATCTTATTAGAAATATAGACATTAAAAGAAAGCCCAATGGTACGCATAGCCAAAGAAGTAGCGGTTAGCAAAATACCATTCCATAAAAATACTTTCACTCTTTTCAAATCATCACCTTTGTAAATATATGAGACAAATTAGGAAATTATTAATTGTTACACAAAATTGGTAACCACCTTTAGAAGTTTTCATAAAATAGAATAGCAAGCAAAAAGGAGGTGAAATATGAAAGAGAAAATATATAAATTATGTATTTGTATGGCATTAATATTGGTATTACCATTCTATATTTTAATAGCACCAGTATATGCCTTTGGACCATCAGAATCCCAGTTATATGCAGGAATAGACGTTAGTGGTTGGCAGGAAACCATAGATTATGCACAAGTGAAGCAAGCAGGAATAGAAGTGGTATATATGAAATCAAGTGAAGGGACCACTTTTATAGACCCATATTTCAATCAAAACTATACGAATGCCAAAGCCAATGGATTAAAAGTAGGATTTTACCATTATGTAAGAGCAAGAAGTGTAGAACAAGCTGTAAGAGAAGCCAATTTTTTTGCTTCTGTTATTGCAGGAAAAAGTCCGGATTGCAGATTAGCAATGGATTTTGAAGACTTTGGAAACTTATCTAATGCAGAAATTAACCAAATAGGGCTTACCTTTTTAAGAACAGTAGAAAGTGTAACCAAAAAAGAAGTGGTGGTGTACAGTAATACTTATAGTGCTAGCACCAAATTTAGTGGAGAAATTACCGACTATCCATTATGGGTGGCACAATATGAAGAACCAGAACCAACGCCAAATGGTAACTGGGATACATGGATTGGTTGGCAATATACTGACCAAGGAGAAGTCGCTGGTATACAAGGCTATGTAGATAGAGATAAATTTACAAAAGATATCTTTTTAGGAGATAATTCAGAGATACCAACACCACAGCCAACTCCGAATCCACCAATAACAGGCGGAACTACTACGATTATTATACAAAGAGGAGATACTTTATCAGGTTTAGCACTTCGTTATCATACGACGGTTAGTAAACTAGTCGAATTAAATAACATAGCCAATCCGAATTTGATATATGCAGGCAATACATTAATTGTACCAATCAGCAGTAGTGGAAGTGGAGGAGATAATACCTCTAGTGATGAAATCTATATTGTGAGAAGTGGAGACACATTATCTGGAATTGCGGCGCAATATCACACGACAGTAACAGCATTAGCTAATTTAAATCATATTCCTAATGTGAATTTAATATATACAGGACAACGACTATTTATACCAACAAATCGCTTTGATATGTCCCATACTTTATATCAAGTCAGGTGGGGAGATACTCTATGGGGAATTTCTAGAAGATTTGGTGTTAGTATAGCCACAATTGTTAGACTAAATAGAATTGCCAATCCAAACTTAATTTATGCAGGTACCACTTTAAGAATATAAAAATAAAAAGCAAAAAAAGGTAGAAAACCATATAGGTATGTGATAAAATAAAACATAATCTTGATAAAAAAGGAGAGTAAACTATGCAAGAACAAGATATTCTTTCAATAGGACTACAATTAAAAGATACCTATATGGATACCCCTTTTAAAGAAGACTTAAAAAGTATAGTTTTAAAACATAAAGCCACACATAAATGGTTTGTATTAATCATGCATGTACATGGTAATATCTATGTAAATGTGAAAACAGAACCTATGTATTCAGAATTATTACGAAAAAATTATCCATACATATTGCCAGCCTATCATATGAATAAACAACATTGGAACACCATTGTCTTATCAGACAAGGTGGACAAAAAATTAGTAAAAGAATTAATAGAAGAAAGTTATCAATTAACCAGTTAGGAGAGATAAAAATGCCTTTATATAGAAAAACATATGCACAAATTAATTTAAAAAATATCCAAAACAATGTTAAAAATATTATCCAACAATATGGAAATTATACCTATTATTTTGGAGTTGTAAAAGCTGATAGTTATGGACATAACCAAATAGAGACAGTAAGAGCAGTAATAGAAGGTGGTTGCAATTATTTAGCAGTAGCCACCTTAGAAGAAGCATTAACTATCAGAGAGCAAATATCAGATACGCCCATTTTATGTTTGGGCATAGTACCTAGTACAGCAATACCAATATGTATAGAAAAACAAATAACCATTACGATACCATCTTTAGAATATAGTAAAGAAATATTAAAAAATAACTGTAAAGGATTAAAAGTACATATAAAGATTAATACAGGGATGAATAGACTAGGTATCTCACAAAAAGAGGAATGTAAACAAGTATATGAACAAATACAAACTAGTGACATTTTTCTAGAAGGTATTTATACCCATATATATGATGCTGATAAACCAGAAATCTATGAGAAACAAAAACAAAGTTTTGAAAAAATCACAGAGAAGATACCAATTACGCAAATTCCTATAGTCCATATAGCAGCCAGTGAAGCTTTAGTAAAATATGAAAAGCCAACCTATGTCAATGGATGTAGATTAGGCATTATTATGTATGGATTCTCATCTAATAAAGAGGTGGCATTACAATCTACATTTAGCCTATATAGTGAAGTTATTCAAATCAATACCTTGAAAAAAGGGGAAACGGTTGGCTATGGAGGTGCTTATCAGGCAAAACAAGACGAAAAAATAGCTGTTGTTTGCATGGGATATGCAGATGGTATCCTTAGAAAAAATACAGGAAGACAAGTTTATATACAAGGAAAAGCTTATGAAATTGTAGGAAATATCTGTATGGATATGCTATTTGTAAAGGTGGATGATAGGGTACAAGTAGGAGATACCGTAACTATCTTAAAAGATGTAGAACATATAGAAGCGGTAGCCAAGCATTTAGAAACCATACCCTATGAAGTCATGTGTACCATTAGTAAAAGGGTCCCTAGAGTCTATGTGAAATAGAATAAAAGTAGATGAAACTGTTGTTACAGATAGTTTTATCTACTTCTTTTCCTTTTCCCAGAAATCATAAATTAGATTAGCAAGTTCTTTTGGATTATCTATATTTACTTCATGACCTGAATTACTAATTACTTTAAATTTACTATTTTTTATATATTTATTTAGTAATTTAGCATTTTTTAAATTAACATTATCTTTAGCGCCACATACAATTAGACTTTTGCATTTTATTTTCTCTAAATCTTTAGCAATATTTAGATTACCCATGGAATTAACGAGTGTAATAAAATCTCTTTTTGAACACCCTATTTTTTCAAAGGTTGACTTCGGCATAATATGAAATAGTATTCCTTGTATTTTAAAAAGTGTTTTTGGTATCTTATAGGGAGTACCAATCAAAATAATAGAATTTACCTTTTCAGGATATGTTTTTACGAAATCTAAGGCTAATATGCCACCTAATGAAAGCCCACATAAATTAAGCTTTTCTTTTTGATTATTACAAAAATCTGAAAAAGCAGTATACAACATTTTATAATTTTTTGAAGTATTTTTAGTTATATCAAACAAATTAGGACATATTGTCTCAATTCCATTTTCTTCTAAATATATTTTGGTATGATTCCAACTCTGATAATTTTGTCCTAATCCATGTATGAGTATATTTTTCATTGCCAGCTCTCACTTTCAACTTATCATTTTTCAGCTATTTCTTATTTTTAAACAGGAAGATGATTCCAACTATTTCAAGTCCACAGGAAAAACCTTTTAAAAAGCAAGTAAAATTGTTTTCTCCTAAAAATAAATGTTCACAGAACATAGTAACACTTAAAATAAGAATACCAATATAAAATAAATTATCTCTTACCTTTTTACGCATAAATAAATCCTCCCTCCAAATTACTAATTATTAAATTAATTTATAGTTTAATAAACATTAATGATTCCAGTATAATTCTTTGCTTTTTCTATGAGTGGTCCTTTTGCTCCCATAGTAAATGCAATATCGCTACTACGAATGGACAATAATTCCATGCCGAGTGATAAATTTAAAACTTTTAACATGTTATCTGTTAATATTATAACACCATTTTTTGAAATACTTGTCCAGCAATATTTTCTACCTTTATAATTTATAAACTTGCCTGCTACTAACTTATAATCTCTTAAATCAGGTGTATCATTTAAGATATTTCCTATTTTAGAAGGCTCTAATAACCCCCTTCTAGTTACACAAAAACCGCCAGTTGCTTTTGCCCCAGTAAACAAATATATTTTATTTTCAGAGCATATATGATATTCTTCTATTGCTTGTGGAGGAAAATGAACTTGTAAATTTTTTCTAATTACGGATTTTCCAAAGATGAACTTTCCACCTTTGTTCATTTGTGGCATATTATCAACTCCTTTGTTGTCTTGCCATTTTTCTCGGAATCAAAACTACACTCTTTATAAAAATCTGTAATTTTTTGATAAAATTTTCTTTCACTTAATCTAATTTTTTTATTTTAACAAATAAATCATCCAAGTAGTCTTTTGCAAGTTTCAGTTTATTTTCTATACATTCACTATTTAATAGAAAGTTCTTTTAATATATTATTCTAATATTGCATATAGTATTTTCCTTTTCATTCTACTTTATAGAAATTTTAAATAAATTATTATCATTGAGAGATTAATTATTTATATTTTTGATTCCTACTTAAGTTTTTCTTCATTAGTGGCTAAGATAATGACATGATTTTCTTTTGATAATTCTTCAGCTAAAGTTTTTCCTAAACCATCGCTTCCACCTGTAATCACTATTACTTTTTCCATTTCATAACATCCTTTCAAATGATTATTTTTTTTACTAGATTTATTATATCACACTTTGCAAAAATTGCTATATGCTATTTATGCATTAACAGGGTAAGTAAAATACATAAGAAAAAAGAAGTAAAAAATATATGCGCATTTTATTCAATAATCATCACTAACCGAAAAACATTCACATAAAATACAATAAGCAGAAGTTTTTATAATAACAAAAAGAAAAAATAGAAAAGAAAACTGTCTGCAAACAACAAAGGGTGATAAAAATATGAAAACAGTATTAGAAGTAAAAAACATAAGCAAAAAATACCAAGCACTAAATGGGGAAGTAGAAGCACTTAAAAATGTATGCTTTACCATTAGTGAAGGAGAATTTGTTAGCCTAATTGGACCAAGCGGATGTGGAAAATCTACTATATTATCTATAATAGCAGGACTAGAAAAAGCATCAGCAGGACAAATACAAATAGATGGAGAATTGGGGTACATGTTACAAAAAGATAGTTTATTAGAATGGAGAACGATATATCAAAATGCTATATTTGGATTAGAAACTAGACATATTAAGACAAAAGAAAACCAAGCCTATGTCATAGAACTATTAAAAAAATACCATTTATATGAATTTAAAGATAAATATCCTAACCAATTATCCGGTGGCATGAGGCAAAGAGCAGCTTTAATTAGGACATTAGCCATAAAACCAAAAATATTACTATTAGACGAAGCTTTCTCAGCATTAGACTATCAAACTAGAATCATGGTTACTAAAGACATTTATGACATACTAAAAAATGAACAAATAACGGCTTTAATGGTAACCCATGATATATCAGAAGCCATCAGCATGTCTGATAGAGTCATTATACTATCCAATAGACCAGCAAGGGTAAAAGACATTTTAACAATCGATTTTGAAATGGAACATAGAGACCCACTAAATTGTAGAGAAAGTCCAAAATTTAGTAAATACTTTGATACCATTTGGAAAGGACTGGAAATTATAGATGAGTGAAGAAAGAAAAAAATACTTAAAAAAACAAAAAAGAGAAAAGATAACCATTTTTATAACACAAGTAGCCATCATCGTTATCTTCTTAGCCCTATGGGAAATCTTAGCCAATCTAGGAGTCATTGATAGTTTTATCATGAGTCAACCCTCTAGAATTTTAAAAACCTTTATGAATCTATCCCAAAATGGATTATTAGAACATGTTGGCATTACTTGTTTAGAAACGATTATAGGCTTTTTATTAGGTACCATTTCTGGCACAATTATCGCTATTTTATTATGGTGGTCAAAATTCTTATCTAGAGTAGCCGAACCATTTCTAGTCGTATTAAATAGCCTACCTAAAATCGCCCTAGGACCAGTCATCATTATATGGGTAGGAGCAGGCATGCCAGCTATTATTGTCATGGCACTAGCCATTTCCCTCATTGTCACTATCCTAGAAATTCTAAATGGCTTTTTAAACACAGACAAAGAGCTCATAAAAATGGCAGAAACTTTCCACGCAAACAGACTACAAATCTTAACAAAAATCATCATACCAGCCAATGTATCCACCTTCTTTAACTCCTTAAAAGTCAATATAGGATTATCTTTAGTCGGTGTTATATCAGGAGAATTCTTAGTATCCAAAGCCGGACTAGGATACTTAATTGTATATGGAGGGCAAGTATTCCAATTAGACTTAGTCATGGCTAGTGTCATTATACTAGCCATTGTAGCAGCACTTATGTACGAAACCGTTGTCATTATTGAGAAGGTCGTTGGGGGACGTATTTAATTTGTTTACTATAGAAATCAAAAACAAGAAATAGACAAAAGAGGCCAATATAAAATAAAATGGTCTCTCTTTTTTGTAACTAAACTAAAAAAGATGAATAAAATAAAAGTAAAGCATAGCTTTAAAAAGATAAAAGGGGGAAATGCTGTGAGAAAATATGTTATTTACATTTTAATTGCGATTCTGATAATTGCTGGTATAACTACATATGTATTAACCAGAAATAATCAAACAGCAGTAGGCATGCAAAAGATAAAATTAAACGAAGTTACGAGGTCTGTTTTTTATGCACCACAATATGTGGCCATTGGAAAAGGATTTATGCAAGAAGAAGGACTAGAAGTAGAAATTACAACAGGGCAAGGAGCAGATAAAGTAATGACTGCTGTCCTAGCAGGTCAAAGCGATATTGGTCTTGCAGGACCAGAAGCGTCCATCTATGTGTATAATGAGGGAAAAGAAGATTATACACAAGTCTTTGCACAGCTTACACAAAAAGATGGTTCGTTTTTAGTCAGTAGGACACCCACAGAAAACTTTAGTTGGCAAGATCTAAAGGGAAAAACCGTCATTCCAGGTAGAAAAGGTGGAGTCCCTTATATGACTTTAGAATATGTTTTAAGACAAAATGGACTTAATCCAGATACAGATTTAGTATTAGATGATAGTATTAAGTTTGATTTAATGGCAGGAGCCTTTACAGGGGGAAGTGCAGACTATGTAACTTTATTTGAGCCAACCGCGACTATGACACAAAATGCCGGTAAGGGCTATATAGTAGCTTCTGTAGGAGAAGCATCTGGAGAGATTCCATATACAGCTTATTTTGCCAAAAAAAGTTATATAGAGAATCATAGAGATACTATCCAAAAATTTACCAATGCTATTTATAAAGGACAACAATGGGTAAAAGACCACACAACACAGGAAATTGCAGAAGAAATCAAAGGATTCTTTCCAGATACAGATGTAGAGTTATTAGCCAATGTATTACAAAGTTATAAAGATATAGATGCATGGAAAACAGAACCTACCATGAAAGAAGAGTCCTTTGAATTGCTACAAACAGTCATGGAACAGGCAGGAGAACTAAAACAAAGAGCACCATTTGACAAAATTATTAATAACAACTATGCACAAGAAGCGGTAAAATAAAAATCAATATATAGATAGAATTTTAGAGTTCTATCTGTATTTTTTTCTTGCTAAATAGAAAAAATAGACATATAATAAAACTAATGAAAGAAACAAGGAGGAGGAAAATATGGAACCAGCAATTGTCTATTTTACAGACTTTAGAGCAAGACCAGGACTAAATTTATTACAAAAGTTAAAAAAATTAATGAAACAAGCAGGCATAGAACAAATCAATTTTGACCACAAATTTGTAGCTATCAAAATTCATTTTGGAGAACCAGGAAATTTAGCTTATTTAAGACCAAACTATGCAAAAGTAGTAGCCGATTACATAAAAGAACTAGGAGGAACGCCATTTTTAACAGATTGTAATACTTTATATGTGGGAAGAAGAAAAAACGCAATTGACCATATCGATGCCGCTTACGAAAATGGATTTACACCATATGCTACAGGTTGTCAAGTAATCATTGCAGATGGATTAAAAGGAACAGATGATATAGAAGTACCAGTAGATGGAGAATATGTAAAAAATGCGAAAATAGGAAGAGCCATTATGGATGCAGATATTATCATTTCATTAAATCACTTTAAGGGCCATGAAGCTACAGGCTTTGGAGGAGCGTTGAAAAACTTAGGAATGGGATGTGGCTCTCGTGCAGGAAAAATGGAGATGCATAGTTCACGGAAAGCCAGTACCTATTATAGAAAAATGTATAGGTTGCAAGCAATGTATAAAACAATGTGCACATGGGGCCATTTCCTATGACGAAAATGGAAAAGTACAAATTAACCATGAAAAATGTGTAGGTTGTGGAAGATGTATAGGGGTATGTAATTTTGATGCTATAAAATCAGGAGATAACCATTCTAATGATGTTTTAAATAAAAAAATTGCAGAATATACTTTAGCAGTAGTAAAAGATAGACCAAGTTTCCATATAAATATCATAACTGATGTGTCACCAAATTGTGATTGCCATAGTGAAAATGATAGCCCGATAGTACCTAATATCGGTATGTTAGCTTCTTTCGACCCAGTGGCTTTAGATATGGCATGTGCAGATTTAGTGAATGCACAAACACCATTTACGAATAGCCATATAGGAGATATGGAAAAGAAACAAACATTAAAAGAGGAAGACCTATTTATTCAGAATCATCCAGAAACCAACTGGAAAGTGGGACTAGAACATGCACAAAAGTTAGGAATAGGTAGTATGCAATATGTATTAAAAAAGATATAAAATAAAAAAAAGGAATTATCTTAAAAATGATAATTACTCTCAATTTTGAAAAATGAGCCATGAAATGCTTACTAATACAGGAATTAAAAAATGGTAAAAAATAGATATCTATAAAAGACTTCTTTTATGTCATAATACTGTAATAAAACTGTAACATGATTGTAATATAAAAAACGAAGATAAGGGGCGCAGTACTTATACAAAAAAGATTGCCTAAAAAGCATACCAGACAAAAAAGACAAAACTAAATAAACGTTGGAATATCAATGAAAAACAGACGCATTGACATAACGGATATTGGTTTGACAATTCAATAAAATTCATATAATATGTAATCACTTCGAAAGAAGAAATTACATATTTTTTTATACGAATTTTGTAGAAAAAGAAAAAAGACAAAAATGAGAATGATTATCAGAATGCATAAAAAAGAAAGAATATTACACTCTGAGAAACAGAGTTATAATATATATATTTTATATAGGGGGTAAAAAATATGCAAGTTATCAAAAGAGACGGCAGATTAGCCGAATTTAATCCAGAAAGAATCGTAAAAGCAGTTACACTAGCCATGTCACAAACACCAGGGGGTGTCGATATAGATTTAGCAAGTAAAATTGCAGATGGAGTAAAAAAACAATTAGAAGACAAAAATCAAGTTTCAGTATATGAAATTCAAGATTTAGTAGAAAAAAAATTAATGTCTTCTTCTAGAAAAGAAGTAGCACAAAGTTACATTACGTATCGTTATAATAGAGATGTTGCTAGAAAATCTAAAACAAAAGAGATGTTCTTAGAAATTATTGAAACAAAATCGAATGATATTACTAGAGAAAATGCTAATATGAATGCAGATACACCAGCAGGTATGATGATGAAATTTGCTTCAGAAACAACGAAACCATTTGTAGATGACTTTTTACTTTCTAATGAAGCAAGACAAGCTTTTCAAAAAGGTTATATTCATATTCATGATAAAGACTATTACCCAACCAAATCTTTAACTTGTTTGCAACACCCATTAGACAAAATTTTAAAAAATGGATTTAAAGCAGGTCATGGAGCATCTAGACCAGCTAAAAGAATAGAGACTGCTAGTATCTTAGGTTGTATTTCTATGGAAACAGTACAAAATGAAATGCATGGAGGACAAGCAATACCAGCATTTGATTATTATTTAGCACCTTATGTAAAAGCAACATTTATAGAAGAAATTAAAAAAATAGAAGATTTCTTAGAGAAAGATTTATCACATTTATATGATTATGAAGTAAAAGATTATATGAAAAAAGACTTAAAAGGATTAGAGGGAGACGAAAGAGACATCCAAGCAGCTATTAACAATACAGTTGGAAGAGTGCATCAATCTATGGAAGCTTTTATCCATAATATGAACACCATCCATTCAAGAGGAGGAAATCAAGTAGTATTTAGTTCTATTAACTATGGAACAGATACTTCTCCAGAAGGAAGATGTATTATAAGAGAAATGTTACTTTCTACAGAACGTGGTGTAGGAAATAACGAAACACCAATTTTCCCAATTCAAATTTGGAAGAAAAAAAGAGGTGTAAACTATTTACCAGAAGATCCAAATTACGATTTATATAAATTAGCTTGCCGTGTTACTGCTAAAAGATTTTTCCCTAACTTTATTAACCTAGATGCAACCTTTAATCAACATCCAAAGTGGAACAAAGATGACCCTAATAGATATATGTATGAATGTGCTACGATGGGTTGTAGAACTAGAGTATTTAAAGATAGACATGGAGAAGATACTTCTATCGGAAGAGGAAATATTTCCTTTACAACTATTAACTTACCTAGACTTGCTATTGAATCTGCTTATGAAGCACAAGAACAAACAGGCGTTAGCTTTGTATTAGGAAGAGGTAGTGAAGAAAACATGACAGCTGCCTATAAAAAAGCAGTTAAGAAAATCTTTATGCAAAAACTAGAAAAATATTGCGATATTACAGCAAGACAACTATATGACAGATATAAATTTCAATCTACAGCTATTGCAAAACAATTCCCATTGTTAATGAGTGGATTATGGGAAGGTAGTGAAGAATTAAAACCAACCGATAGTATTGCACCAGTGATTAAACATGGAACACTAGGAATGGGATTCATTGGATTAGCAGAATGCTTAACGGTACTTACAGGAAAACATCATGGAGAATCAGACACATCACAAGAACTAGGATTAGAAATTATAGGCTTAATTCATGAATGTTGTGACAATTATTCAGAAAGATATGACTTAAACTATTCTGTATTGGCTACACCAGCAGAAGGTTTATCAGGAAGATTTACCAAAATTGATACAAAAGAATTTGGAACGATTTTAGGAGTAACCGATAGAGAATATTACACCAATAGTAACCATGTACCAGTATGGTATAAATGTACAGCAGAACATAAAGCAAAAATCGAAGCACCTTATCATGCACTAACAGAAGGTGGACATATCTTCTATATTGAATTAGACGGAGATGCTACCCATAACCCAGATACCATAGAAGCAGTCGTTGACTTAATGGACAAGTACAATATGGGATATGGAAGTGTTAACCATACAAGGTCAAGATGTATGGATTGTGGATTCGAAAATGCAGATGCAGAATTAAAAGAATGCCCAATTTGTGGAAGTAAAAATATAGACACTATCCAAAGAATTACAGGCTATTTAGTAGGAACAACAGATCGTTGGAACAATGCAAAAAGAGCAGAATTAAGAGATAGAGTGACACATATTGGCGGAGACGATAAATAAAGGGGGACACAAATAGATATGAAAATGGCAGGATTTTATGATGAAAGTATATCTAATGGACTAGGATGGAGAGCCGTATTATTTGTAAGCGGATGTCCACATCATTGTCCAGGATGCCATAATGCACAAGCACAAGACTATAGTTATGGAGAAGAATTTGATAAAACTAAAATTATTAACAAAATTTGTGAGAATTCTATTTTAAAAGGAATTACGATTAGTGGTGGAGAGCCACTATGTAAAGAAAACATATTAGAAGTCGTTGATTTTATCAAGGAAGTAAAAAAAGTAAGACCAAATTTCAACGTGTGGTGCTATTCTGGTTATACCTTAGAACAATTAGAAGCTAGAAATGATGAAGTAACCAAAGAAGCTCTAAAACAAATTGATGTGTTAGTAGATGGTAGATTTATGCAAGAGAAAAAGAACCCAACTTTAAAATTTAGAGGGTCAGAAAACCAAAGAATTTTAGATGTAAAAAATAGTCTAAAAGAACATAAAGTAGTGGAAATAGCTATATAAAATAAAGAAAATAGTGCTTAATCAAAAGCACTATTTTTCTTTGCAAATTTTCAAAAATTAAAAACATAAAAGATGTATATAGAAACCCTTTCTTTTTTCCTTTAAACACTTGTATTTTATGCAGTTTTACGATAAAATAAAAGCAATTTCGTAAGAACAAAGCATAAAAAACAAGATAAAATAAAAAATATATCACAAAATGCAAAAAACTTTTTTAATTCTAGGTGCAAAACCGACAAATAATGAAACTTACTTGTACTACAATAAGAAGCATGAAAAGAAGATAAGTAAACACAAAAGAATTAAAAAAGTAAGAGGTGGTAAGGATGTTTCAAAATATAGCAAGAGATTTTGACGAAGAGCAAAATCAAAATGAGGATGTAGAATTTCATAAAAAAAGAACCATAAAAGAGGTTATTCAAAACTGTTTTACCAAACAAGCAGTCCTATTATATGTACTATCATT
>CATXTS010000024.1 GCA_958402495.1 uncultured Clostridiaceae bacterium | reverse complement strand
TTATAGAGGACATCCAGAAAAAGGGAATTCCTATTTTTATGGAGTTATCTTTTAGCAATGAAGAATGGTGCTCCATTAAACTCAACTTCAACCTATACGAGGTTTCTGAAGATGAGACATTATCGGCAATAGCAGAGAAATTTAATATTTCTATTTCTGAACTTGCCGAAAGAAATGGAATTACGGATTCTAACCAGCTTTTTGTCGGTGATGTTTTAATTATCCGATAAAGAGCATATTCTTTGTAACTATTAATTTTCTCGCCATTAGCAAAAATAAGTCAGCATTCATGCTGGCTTATTTTGTTTATTTTTCTATAAAGAAGTATTTCTAGTAACTTCTCGTTCTCTATTTAATAACACTTTCATTCTACTTCTAGCATCAAACTTACTTTGATGTTCAAAATCTTTTAAACGATTAGGATTGGTATCATATACCAAGACAATAGCTGGTAAATATTTCTTTTTAGCAAAAGGATTCTTGTTCAAGAAATTAGCTATCCTAGATTTTATCTTATCAAAAGGTGTTTCCTCTACTTTCATTAAAGAAGTTATTTTTCTTTCTGAGAAAACTTTCAGTCTATCTTCTTCTATACCAATATAATATTCATCATATTGATGCAATTGAATCTTTTTACCTTCTTCATATTGGGCTCTTACAGCTTCAATCATATCTTGTCTTGTAAATTTTCTTTCTTGATATGCTAGGACTTTATCTGGATGGGTTTCACTTATACCAAACAAACAAATAAATTCATGTCCATAGGTACAAATTTTATCAATATAATTTTCTTTTTCTTCAAAATGAGAACCTATCGTTTCGATTGCTAAATTTTCAAGATGAAAATCTTCTATATTGCCAAGAGCAGGACAAACCACCTCTAATAAGACACTAGCACGCAAAATATTAAATTTAGCATCACAAAAAACCTTATCTTCTAACGTATTTTCTACATACTTATAATAATTCTCATCAATATTTGCTTGTTCTAGGGCTTGTTTGGCTTTTTTATAAAGAGCCATTGCTTCAGATGGTTTCTTTACTTTTTCTAATTCTTGTTCTATTTGTTCTTTTACAGACAATTCTAGCGTTTGTTTTTGTATTTCTACAACTTCTTCTATCTTATTTAATTCTACATCCTCTACAATATTTCTTTCATTTTCGTCCATATTTTCACCTTTTTTAATAAACTGTTTTTATATTATATCACGCTTCTGGTAAAAACATATTACTATTTCTTTACTTTTATATTACATTTTCATGACAAAAAGCAAATACTTTCTTGGTTAGCTATTTTTTTATATCCAATGAATTCATAAACATGATTGCTAATTGGATTTGTATCTTCTGCTGCTTCCGTTTAGATACATTTGTTTTTTATACACTTTCCTGTAAACTCTTCTGCCAATATATCCATTTGTAGCTTATCATAATAATGTCCATTTAGAAAAAGACATTTTCTTCTTCTGCCTGCTTCTTGAAAACCACATTTTTGATAACAATGAATCGCTCTTTCATTAAATTCCATAACCCATAGCATAACATTGTTTAAGTTTAAATAAGAAAATGCATACTCTAATAATAAACAAATGGCCTCTGTTCCATAACCTTGACTCCTGCTATCCTTGTCTCCAATAAAAATACCCAATGTGGCTGTACGATGTAAATGGTTTATATCCTTTAAAGATATACTGCCTATTAATTGGTCATTTTCTTGCTTTACTATGACAAAATCTGCCTCTTGACGATACGTATTTTGTAAATATTCTTTTTCTGCTTCTATTGTCATAGTCTGTGCACTTCTTCCTATATAATCGGTTGTTTCAAAATCATTCATCCATTTTGTAAATAGTTCTACATCCTCCTCACTTCTAGGAGATAAATAAATATTTTCACCTTCTAATTTTTTAAAATATTTCATGTCCTTCTACCCCTTTATCTTTAATTCTATTTTTTCTTCTTTTACCTGTAAGCTAGCGGCTCCACCTATTGGAAATGTAAAAATAGGTGTGGTATGACCAAAATCTGCATTACATATAACGGGTATTCCTTTTAGTTCTGGTCTTATCTTTACAAAAGTTTCCCACTTTTCATTTGTCATCTGACAAACCTTTTCTGCTCTTCCAAAAACAATACCTTTAACCATTTTTCCTCTTGCACTATGTAATAAAGATTGTAAATCTCTATCAAAAGTAACAAAAAAGTGCTCTTCTTCTTCCCCATCATCTTCTAGAAATAAAATACTATCCGTTAAATCTGGCATATAGTCTGTTCCTTGTAATAGATTTAAAGTACATAAATTTCCACCGATAATAGTTCCTTGTGCTTCTCCTTCTTGTATAATATGCATTCCTTCATTAGGATAAAAATTTCTATTTTCTTGGTCTATAAACCATGCGTCATTACTCCACTCTTTAGAAGCTTCTATGGTTATTTCTTCTTTTGACATAAACATTTTTTTAAAATAGTCTACTATGTAATCGATACCTTTTTTCATACCAAAAGTAGAAAAATGTGGTCCACTATAGGTTACCAAGCCAGTTTTTGCATAAATGGCATTCGTTAGGGCTGTAATATCGGAAAGACCACATATTATTTTAGGGTTCTGGCGTATAGTCTCGTAATCTAAATAGTCTAAAATTTGATTTACATTAAAACCTCCAATAACTGTTAAAATTGCCTTTACTTGTTTATCTGTAAATGCCTCCTGTAAATCTTCTACTCTATCTTGTATAGAAGCACACATATAGGCTTCATCCATAACCTCATTTACATGTTTGCCAAAGGTAACTTTAAATCCTAATTCTTCTAATGCTTTTATAGCCTGTTTTACAGATGTCTCCCCTATTATTTGCATACTTCTAGATGGTGCTACAACTCTTATTTCATCACCTATTTTTAATTTTTCTGGTATCATTTTTAAATTCCCCTTTCTATTTTGAATTAGAAAATCAAAAAAGCCTCATGGAAAAAATCATTTAAGACTCCTCCATAGGCTTTCTATCCTATTTCCGTGTAAGTACCTATTTTTGTACTTTTGTACCGCTTGAGATTTTTTCTTTTCTCTAGGTACACTCCTAAGATGGAATTTATTTTAGCACACCAATCTTTATCTGTCAATTATTTTTTTGACATTTTTATGTAGATTTGATATAATTTTATTAATTAGTTTAAAACAAACCATCCAATAAGGAGGATTACAAAAATGCTTTTAACAAAAGAGCGGCATGATGCTAAGGAGTATTATTCTTTCATTTCTTATATAGAAAATGCTCCTCCTATTCAAAATCTGATAGGAAGTTTTACTAAGAATTCCTGTAATAAGAAATACATTCCCTTTGTAGAGCATGTTACTTTAAATCCCGAAGGGGCTAATTGGAAATTTTACCATTTTCAATTAAACAAATTTTCTTATAAAAGCTTCCTTTTTGCTTTTGGATATGAAGCTTGGCACTTTAGCGGTAATGACATTTCTGTTAAACAGTTTGAGAAAAACGCAAAAAGACTTTCTAAGAAACTTTCTAAAATGTCTATTCGTCTTTCTAAAACAGAAAAGCAATTACTAGCTTTTTGTTCCAATTACTCCGTTTTATATTGGAATACCACTTTTACTCAAAGAATAGAGCAGGCAGAAGCATTGTACTTGCTACTTATTCTTGAGTATCTGTGCTGAAGAAAAGAGGTTATGGTAGTCATTTTTACCATAACCTCTCTTTCTTTTTGCATAAATTATCATAAACCATCTTTCATTGGAAAATTTCTTTTTTTTCATAATTCTCTGGCTTTAATCCCACCCTCCTTTTCATAAAATATAATAACAACAGTACAATTGGAACAAATAACATGCTTAAAATAATTAACGCTTCTGCTGTACAATATTGACTTAATAAAAAAGAGCCTAAAAATCCAATTAACATTCTCATTGTATTGTCTAAAATTCCTTGTGCAGAATAAATCTTATCGATTAATAGGGGAGTAGCAAAATTGCTTAAATAACGTCTCATTAATCCTCTATATAAACTTTCTAGCATTTTTATAACAGAAAAACAAAAAACGACTATTGCTATGATAAAAATAGAAGATATCGGTATTAAGGTTATAAATCCTGCTAAAGCAATTAAAATTAAGATGCCTAAAGCGATATAAGTTAAAGAATGGTTATGATATTTATTATTAAAAATAGTAACTCTTTTAGCAGATAGACCAGCTAGTATACCAATCATAGCTACAATTATGCCAGTAGCCTGGGCAGACACTTGTAAATCTACTAGTAAACTCGTTCGATAGTCCGCTATTAGTGCTAAAATTCCTGTCATAAGACCAGAATATAGTAATAGTAAAACCATTCTTTGGGATTGTAAAATCGTTTTAAAATTTTTGAATATAGAGTTTTTTTGTGCTTCTTCTCCTTCTATTGGCATATTTATAAATCCCTTTGCTAGTAATGCACAAATACAAGAAGTCAGTATGGTTAAAATAAATGGTAAATATGGATTGACAGCATATAAAAAACCAGCTAGCATAGTAGTAATAGAATCTATATAATAAAAACGGGCTTGCCCTTTTTGATCTATTTTAGAAAAGAGATTACTCTTCTTTTGTGTTTTCGGTATAGAAATATTTAATAAACTCGGCTCTGCAATGTTTTTAAAAGAAAAACAAAATGCACTCATAAGTTCTGCTATTAATAAATGGAAAATATTAGAACTAAACAAAATTATCATTACATAAACAACATTACATAAATTTCCTACAATAATTCCATTTCGAAATCCAATTTTTTTAATCATATACGTAATTGGCATTTGTAAGAATATCATATAAAAAGCATATATGGAAACTGATAAAACAACCATAGAAGCACTAATCTCTCTTATCTGTGTTAGAAATAAAAATTTAACTACATGAAAAAATATTAAATCGACAGATAAAGTGGTATACCAAGGGTAGAGTTTCATATTATTTTTTCTAATTTTTGCTTTTGTTAGTTCATTCATTTTTCTTGTCTCTCTTCCTCTTTTATTTTTTGCTGATAAATTCTACTTAAATTTTCTTTTGTAATTGTCTTATCTATACCTTGTTTACTAACTTGTCTATATACTTCTTCTGCAAATTTAGCAATAGCTGGATGCTGTGCTTTTTTATAACCAATCTTTCTCCAATATTGTAACTGTGTATCTGGTGTCCATTTTTTTCCATTATAAATGATACCAGCTGCTAAATCATCACAAACCATTTCTGTTGCATAAGTAAATGGCATCAAGATAGTCTGACAAGGCATATCATAATCATACCAATATTCTGTATGATGTTTGTTTCTCCCTTTATGATGAAGCCATGCTTTAGAATATCCATTTTCCTCTCTTGCAATTTGTACGGGACTTCTTTTTCCTGTATAATATTTTACACTTTCTCCAAATTCTGTGAAAGAAAATTTTGACCAATCATTCATAAAGCCTCTCCATGGAATCCCTGCTTTACAGCATAATTTAAAGACTACCCATTTATGTTTGATAATCGTCTTAAAATGGCCTATGGCATTTTTTATCTTCATGAAATTTATTCCTCTCTTACACTTTTCCTTATTATAAGTTTCTATTTATAAATTGTCAATGAACAAAAATAAATCTTTTTTAACTATCCTATCTTTTGATTATTTTTTTGTTTTATACTTGTTTCATTATAATTTCTATATTACAAGAAAATAGAGTATACATACCTAAAATGATGGTATATATACTCTACTTATTAAAAATGTAATCCTTATTTTACAGATCTTTTCTATAAAGCTTATCTAGGATTTTTAATTGCAGCTTGTGCAGCAGCCAATCTTGCGATTGGAACTCTATATGGTGAACAAGATACATAAGTTAATCCAATATCATGACAAAATTCTACTGTTGGAGGGTTTCCACCATGTTCTCCACAAATTCCTAATTTGATATCAGGTCTTGTTTGTCTTCCTAATTCTACTGCCATTTTTACTAATTTTCCTACACCAACTTGGTCTAGTTTAGCAAATGGGTCAGATTCATAGATTTTTTTATCATAGTAGTCACCTAAGAATTTACCAGCATCATCACGGCTAAATCCAAATGTCATTTGTGTTAAGTCATTTGTACCAAATGAGAAGAATTCAGCTTCTTTAGCAATTTCATCAGCTGTTAAAGCAGCTCTTGGGATTTCAATCATAGTTCCTACATGGTATTTTAATTCCACACCAGCTTCTTTGATAACTTCATCAGCAGTTTTTGTAACAATGTCTTTTACATATTTTAATTCTTTAACTTCTCCTACTAATGGAATCATAATTTCTGGAACAACGTTCATTCCTTCTTTGTTTACATTAATAGCAGCTTGGATAACTGCTTTTGTTTGCATTACAGCTATTTCTGGGTAAGTAACGTCTAGACGACATCCTCTATGTCCCATCATTGGGTTAAATTCATGTAATCCTTCTACTATATTCTTTAATTCTTCAAATGTCATTCCCATTTCTTGTGCTAATGTTTTAATGTCTTCATCTTCATGTGGAACGAATTCATGTAAAGGTGGATCTAAGAAACGAATGGTTACTGGGTAACCTTTCATAGTTCTATATAACTCTTCAAAGTCTCCTCTTTGCATTGGAAGAATTTTATCTAATGCTTTTGCTCTTTGCATAGCTGTTTTAGATACAATCATTTCACGGATAGCAGCAATTCTATCTGGAGCAAAGAACATATGCTCTGTACGGCAAAGTCCGATACCTTCTGCACCAAAATCATAAGCTTGTTTTGCATCTCTTGGTGTATCTGCATTTGTTCTAACTTTTAATTGTCTATATTGATCAGCCCATCCCATTAATTTAGCAAAGTTTCCTGATACAGCAGCTGGAACAGTGTCAATTCTTTCTCCATAAACATTACCTGTAGAACCATCTAGAGAAATCCATTCTCCTTCTCCTACTTTTCTACCGTCTGGAAGCATAAAATATTTTTCATCTTCGTTAACAACAATTTCACCACATCCTGCTACACAGCATGTTCCCATACCACGAGCAACCACTGCTGCATGTGATGTCATACCACCACGAACAGTTAATACACCATGGCATACATTCATACCATCAATGTCTTCTGGTGATGTTTCAAGTCTTACTAAGATTAAATCTTTTTCTCCTGCTTCATGCATTTGTACAGCTTTATCAGCAGTAAACACAACTTTACCAGTTGCAGCTCCTGGAGAAGCAGCCAGACCTTTAGCAACTACTTTAGCAGCCTTTAATTTAGCTTCATCAAAGTTTGGATGTAATAATTGGTCTAATTGATTTGGTTCTACTCTTAATACAGCCTCTTTTTCTGTAATCATACCTTCATTAACAAGGTCAACGGCAATTTGTAGGGCAGCGTTAGCTGTTCTTTTACCATTTCTAGTTTGTAAGAAGTATAATTTTCCACCTTCAATAGTGAATTCCATATCTTGCATATCTCTATAATGTTTTTCTAGTTTTTCTGCATACATAACGAAATCTTCATAAGCTTTTGGATTAACTTCTTTTAGAGTTTCAATATGTTGTGGTGTTCTAACACCTGCAACAACGTCTTCACCTTGTGCATTCATTAAGTATTCACCAAATATTTTGTTTTCTCCTGTAGCAGGGTTACGTGTAAAGGCAACACCAGTTCCACAGTCTTCACCCATATTTCCAAATACCATTTCTTGAATGTTAACAGCGGTTCCCCAACTTCCTGGAATATCATTTAATCTTCTATACGTAATGGCTCTAGCATTGTTCCAAGATCTAAATACAGCTTTGATACCTTCCATTAATTGTACAACTGGGTCAGATGGGAAATCTTCTCCTTTTGCATTTTTATATACTTCTTTGAATTTAACAACTAATTCCTTTAAATCTTCTGCTGTTAATTCTGTGTCTAATTTAACACCTTTTGCTGCTTTCATTTCATCTATAATTTTTTCAAAGAAAGGCTTTGGTATTTCCATTACAACATCACTAAACATTTGGATAAATCTTCTATAGCTATCATAAGCAAATCTTTCATTTTTAGCTGCTAATGTAGCTAAAACTTCTTCATTTAAACCTAAGTTTAATACGGTATCCATCATACCTGGCATAGATGCTCTAGCACCAGATCTTACAGATACTAAT
Organism: uncultured Clostridiaceae bacterium; assembly: GCA_958402495.1. GTDB lineage: Bacteria > Bacillota > Clostridia > TANB77 > CAG-508 > UMGS1663. The sequence continues at coordinate 10,728 of CATXTS010000024.1, read as the reverse complement.
AATGGATTTTGTGTATCTCCGAATTTTTTACCAGTGATTTCTTCTAATTTCTTTAGAGCTTCGAATATTTGGTCTTCAATCTCTTTAGAAATTTTTTCACCATCTTCATAATATTTTGTACAAGCTTCTGTTGATACTGTGAATCCTTGTGGAATTGGTAACCCTAAGTTTGTCATTTCTGCAAGGTTAGCTCCTTTTCCACCTAGTAGTTCACGCATGTTTGCGTTTCCTTCACTAAAAAGGTACACATACTTTTGACTCATAAATAAAACCTCCTTATTTTATGTGTGTCTTAACTTTATATATTTTTGTTAAAACTCCTTAGTCTTGTCCCACTGGAAAATTTTACTTGTTTTCCAATGACTTCCTTATTATATCCATAATTTATAGAAAAGTAAAGATATTTTTAGTAATTTATATGGATTTTTTCTTTGCTACTCTAAGTTCTTCTAAAACTTTACAAATAAGAGATTTTATTATATAATCTTTTTATTAACATAAAAAAAGAAAGAGAGGTTTATTTTTATGAAACGCATAATTTATGAAAGCAATGAAATTATTTGTTTTCAGATACAATTTTCTAAGAATCGGGACTACATTGTAGAAATCACTGGTTCTTCTACTGGTGACCCACTCCCTACTTCCTTAGATACGCATTATACAGGCTATGCGTATAATGTTGTTAAAATCTTAACAAAAACGCAAAGCCATATTCGGCATTTACTGCATTTTCCCTGCAATACTCCGGAATGTAGTAGTCTTCCTGCTGTAGGTAAAGATATATCTACTTTTTTGAATGGATTAGAAGTAAATAAACTTTTTCTTTTAGGGCATTCTAAAGGTGGTATAGAACTCCTGTCAGCTCTTATGTCTTTGACAAAAATGCCACAACAGATTATAACGGTTTCAGTGCCTGCCAAAGGTACACTCTCTGCAAATAAAGAAAGAGCAGAAATCCAGTTAAATAGCCTGGAGAAACTTTTTTACAAGTTTACTTTTAGTAATAATCCCTTAGACCAAGCCATCTCTAGAGCTACAGTTTTGGAAGATTCAGGGATTGATATGGAATTTATCTGGAAAAAATACGGACACCTTATGACCAACCTGATTAGTCAGTGTCCTAGGGGTTGCCACATACAATCCCCTGCGGATTTAGTTTGCTGGTATCTATGGCGTTACAAGGATTTACGGTTGTCATCAACAGATTCTTTAGGAAATGATGGGATTGTAACCATATCTTCCCAGAGATTTCCCTATATAAAAAATAATTACATATCTGCGTTTCATTCGTCTTCTCTGGATGTTGCTAGAGAAGAATTAAAGAAATTTCTGTAAACCAAATCTTTTTTAGGGATACCTTCTTTTAGGTATCCCTTTGTCTTTTCATTTTCTTATATAATTACTAAAAGTCAATGTCTTCTTTACGATATTGCTCTGGTTTTAAACCAAATCGATTTCTCATATAATCTAATATGCATATCATAAGTGCTAAAAACGCTAAACCACATAATAAGAAAGTCACTGAGGCATTGGTGTGGTCTAATAAAATACTGCCTCCTAGAGCCAATATGCTTGAAAGAATAGCCCCCACAAATTCATAAGTAAATGTAATTTGATTTCTCTTTTCAGGTTTTGTAAAATTCTTACCGTATTTTTCCTCTAAAATATACCAATTAGAAGTACATATATATTGAAAGGTATATAACAATAATACAATGGGAATCACCATTTGATTCGTTACATTTAGCGTTACTACACCGATGGCTATACAAGCTAAAATGTAAGTTAAAGATAAGAGCGTTAAAGAACGGTTTTTAAATTTCTTCTCAATTCTTTCTTTTAGTCGAATAGAAATACCACCAATAAAAATTAAAATAGCAAAAATAGCCGAAAATTGTTCTGGCCCAATTCCTAAATCAGTGAGTAAGTCTCCTCTACAAGTATCTACAATGGTAATGATTCCTGTAAAAACAGCACCAAATAAAATAAAAGATTTCATTCTTTTAGATTTTAAAATAAAGTGACAAGATTGTTTTAAATCTTTTGTATACACTTTTATAGTTTTCCATAAATTCGTGTTTACCTTTGTTGTTTCTACAGGATATACCTCCTCAAACTGAAAGGCTAATATCATAGATATTATGGCAAAAAGTAAACAAATCAGTATTGGTAAATAATTATGGATGACAAATAGGTAACCTGCTAATAAAGAAGCTATTCCATCAAATAAATAATACAGGCTTCCACCCTTTGCTTCTAATTTAGAATATAAACCATCTCCCCCTTTGGTAGCTACTGAGTCATATAGTAAATTAGATTCTGCTATAGCTTTCATATTATAACCTAAAGCAAAAATAAGGTTAGCTAAAATAATGCTAATCATACCAGGTAATGCCATTAAACATATTAAAAATAAAACAATTAACGTATTGCCAATGATTATTCCCTTTTTTCTACCTAATAAATCTGTGATGGTAACCGCAGGTATATACATAACAATTATAAAAATTTGGTAAAGTGCGCTAGTAATCAAGACTTCTGATGCACTTATCTGTTTTGTTATGGTGTAAAATAAAAATTCAATAGAATAAAAACATAATAAATCCCAAGATAACATCTTATAAAAGGGATATAATTTCGCATTTTGTCTTCTAATTGCTTTTTTTGTTCTTTTATCTTTTTTCTTCTCTTGTATGACCATTTCTATATTTCCTTTTTTTCTTTTTTTAATCCTTTTACACTATATACCAGTCCTTGATTTTATGCAATCCTGTTTTTAGGGTATTAGATATCTTTTTTACATAAAAGTAGGAGAAAGTATGACACTTTCCCCATTCTTTTTTACTTTAAATTTTCTTTTCTATCTAAAACTTAATTTTTTCTGCAATATAATTTTCTAATTCATCTATCTTGATTCTAACTTGCTCCATGGTATCTCTATCTCTTATGGTTACAGATTCATCTTCTAAAGTATCAAAATCAATGGTTACACAATATGGTGTACCTATTTCATCTTCTCTTCTATAACGTTTACCAATAGAACCTGCTTCATCATAATCACACATAAAAGATTTTGCAAGTTTGTCATATACTTCTTGTGCTTTTTGGCTTAATTTTTTAGATAGTGGAAGTACGGCTACTTTATATGGTGCTAAAGCTGGATGTAAGTGTAATACCGTTCTTATATCCCCTTCTGCGATTTCTTCTTCTTCATAACTATTGCATAAGAACATTAACATTAATCTATCTGTACCTACCGCTGGTTCTACACAATAAGGAATATATTTTTCATTTGTCTCTGGGTCTGTATAATACATATCTTCACCAGAGGCTTCCATATGTCTGGATAAATCATAGTCTGTTCTATCTGCAATCCCCCATAATTCTCCCCATCCAAATGGGAATAAGAATTCAATATCTGTGGTACCTTTGCTATAAAAGCTTAGTTCTTCTGGTGTATGGTCTCTTAAACGAAGACTTTCCTCTTTGACACCTAAATCTAAAAGCCAATTTTTACAAAAGCTTCTCCAGTATGCAAACCATTCCATGTCTGTACCAGGTTTGCAGAAAAATTCTAATTCCATTTGTTCGAATTCACGTGTTCTAAAAATAAAGTTCCCTGGTGTAATTTCATTTCTAAAAGATTTTCCCTGTTGTCCAATACCCATTGGCAATTTTCTTCTAGTCGTTCTTAGTACATTTTTAAAGTTTACAAACATACCTTGTGCTGTCTCTGGTCTTAAATAAATTTCTGCTTTAGCATCCTCGGTTACCCCTTGGAAAGTTTTAAACATCATATTAAATTGACGTATATCAGTAAAATTTAATTTTCCACAATTAGGACAAACAATCTGATTTTCTTGAATATAGGCAAGCGTTTGCTCATTACTCCAGCCATCTGCTACAACATCTTTTCCATTTTTAGTAGCCCATTCTTCTATTAATTTATCTGCTCTATGTCTTGTTTTACATTCCTTACAATCGATTAGTGGGTCTGTAAATCCTCCTACGTGGCCAGTTGTAATCCATACTTGTGGGTTCATTAGAATAGCTGCATCAATAGCCACATTATGCTTATTTTCTTGTACAAATTTTTTCATCCATGCTTTTTTTACATTGTTTTTTAACTCTACGCCTAAAGGTCCATAGTCCCAAGCATTAGCTAATCCTCCATAAATTTCTGAGCCAGGATATACAAATCCTCTAGACTTGCATAGTGCCACAATTTTTTCCATTGTTTTTTCTCCCATAATCATTCCTCCTTTAATATCTTTTTACATCAAAAAAACCTTCGTCTTCTCTAGCTAAACTGCTAGGGACGAAAGTTTTATTTTCCGCGGTTCCACCCTAATTGATGTATAAAGCTTTTGCTTTATCATCCACTTTATTCGTAATATGCTCCAAAGCTCCCCTGATACATTTATGGTTAGCTTTCACCAATTGCTAACTCTCTTTTACATAAATTTTTATCATTTTTCTTTTTCTACGCATGTATATTTTCTTTGATTATTGTAACAACATTTTTTTCAAATGTCAATAGGTCTTTTTGAGTATTATATGCAAACTAACAAAAGTTATCCACAGCCTTTTCTCTTTTCTTCCACTTTTTGATTATTACAAAGAAATTACTATATAACAAATAGAAGCATAGTAGATTTTGTCAAAATTTGCGAACTATGACAAACAAATGACAAAAACAGCTGTTTTCAATAGTTTTATTACAAATAAATTTCATTCCCATGTCAAAAAAGTGGATTATGTTTCCTTGATTTGTCATAATTTACGTTTTCCACAGTTTTAAATAATATGTGGATAATGTGGATAACCCTGTTGATAACCATGTAGTAAGGGTTTTAGTTCACAATTTGTTCACAATTGAATTTGGTTATGTTTTTATGAAAACCTACCCATTATTTGTATAATAATTATGGTTACTTTTATTTTTCTTTATGCTTTTCCATATAATGCCAAGAATCTCGGCACATATCTTCCAAAGTTTTTTCTGCTTGCCAGCCTAACTCTTCTTTTGCTTTTTTAGGGTTTGAATAACAAGTAGCAATATCCCCTTCTCTTCTAGGTGCTATACGGTAAGCTACTTGTTTACCAGTTGTTTTTTCAAAAGCTTTTACCATATCTAATACACTATAGCCAGTTCCTGTTCCTAAATTATAAATAAATAAACCTTGTTTTTCTTTTCTTAACTTTTCAATCGCTTTTAAATGTCCTTTTGCTAAATCCACCACATGAATATAATCTCTAACACCTGTACCATCTGGAGTATCATAATCATTACCAAAAACAGATAGTTCTTTTAGCGTGCCTGCCGCTACTCTAGCCACATAAGGCATTAAATTGTTAGGAACCCCTTGTGGTTCTTCTCCGATTAATCCACTTTCATGTGCTCCTACGGGGTTAAAATAACGAAGAATAGCAATAGACCAGCTAGGGTCACTCTTATAAATATCTTGTAAAATTTGTTCTATAAATAATTTAGATGTACCATATGGATTCGTTGTTCCACCTACTTTACAATCCTCTGTAATTGGAATTTGCTCAGGGTCGCCATACACAGTTGCAGAAGAACTAAATACAAATTCTTTTACTTGGTGCTTTTGCATAACTTCTAATAAAGTCAAAGCACCTGTTACATTATTTTGATAATACATAATTGGCTTTTGTACAGATTCTCCAACTGCCTTATAACCTGCAAAATTGATAACACTTGTAATATCTGGATTTTCTATAAATACCTTTTCTAACGCTTGTTTATCTAAATAATTCACTTCATAAAATTTAAAATCTTTACCTGTAATGGTTTTGATTGCTTCTAACACACTTGGTTTACTATTTGAAAAATTATCTAAGATAATTACTTTTTCTCCTTGTTCTAATAGTTCTACGACAGTATGGCTTCCTATATAACCTGCTCCCCCTGTTACTAAAATAGACATATCTTTTACCTCCTAATATATAATCTTTTATTCTAGAAAATAAGTATTATGAATTACTCTTTATAATTTCTTCTATATTGCCTATACTATATAAAGGCATATTTATAAGCCAATCTTCCTTTTTATAGTTTGACATAGAAGTTCTTATATTGATTGGTGTATGATATTTTTGAACAAAAGATTTTAAACTTTTTGCCTGTAAATTTTCACTTGCTTTTACTTCTATTGGTACATTATTTCTTCCTATCTGTGTTATAAAGTCTATCTCAGCTACACCAGTATCCGATGACCAATAAAACACTTCTAACTGTGTACATTGTTTTATCTGGCACAATACATATTGCTCAGTTAGGCTTCCTTTAAATTCTTCAAATATTTCATTTCCCTCTAAAATAGTTTTTACATCGATTCTTGCCATAGCACACAACAAACCCACATCCAGTAAATACAATTTAAAAGCAATAAACTACCCCGACGCAAGCATCGGGGTATTCAGGTTTGCCCACGCTTACTCAAATATTGTAATTTGAGACCTATATAATTTCGTATATTTATTTCCTTGATTCTTAACGTAATTTTCGATTTGCTTTTCATTTCCATTTTTTCCTACTGTACTTACAAAATATCCTTCGCTCCATATTTTTCCTCCCCATAACTTTCTTTTCACTTCTGGATACAGTCTATATATCTCTTTTGCTGTTATACTTTTCATTATGGTTACTATTCTTGTTGGCGCTATAGTTGGTACTGACTGTATCAAGAAGTGAACATGGTCTCCATCTGTTCCTATTTCTATAAAATTTATATCATATCGCTTGGATATTTCTTTACATGTATTTATTAATATCTCATCTACTTTTTTATCGAAAATTACTCTTCTATATTTTGCTGGGCAAACATAGTGATACAATAGTATTGATACATTATGTGATTTGTGTATATATTCACTCATATATTTCACTTCTTTTCTATTTTTCTCCTATTGTATCACGGCACTTGTTGCGACGCAAGCGTCGGGGAATTTACCCCGCAGAGATTAAATTAATTTATTTAATGATACAAAATATATTGTCATTAGTTTACCATTTTCGTACATTTATGTCAATTATATTTTTCATAAAATCGACTTTTTTTATGCTCATAGTATCAAAAAACTTAAGCAAGACTTTTCTTCTATGTATCAAATAGCATATGACTTTTTCATTTTTCTTGTTTTTTCTATGCTAATTATCAAAACAACCCCTTCTGCCATAGGACAAAAGGGGCTATTTTCTATTTAACTCTATGTTTTTTTCTATTATATTTATTCTTCCTCTTTGGTCGTATTTATCTTAAACAATTTCATTAATTCTACCACTACAATTGGTGCCAATACTAAATTGCAATCTCTATGATATTAGCAGTTGGTAATACTGGTATACTAAATACCTGTCTTAATGCTGGAACCAATAAAATAACAAACATTAAAGCAGCAGATACCGCAATGGCTAACAATAATTTTCTATTATTGAAAATACCTGTTTTAAATATGGACTTTTTATTGTTACGAATATTGAATACATGCACTAATTCAGAAAGCGCTAATACTACGAATGCCATAGTTTGACCAATTTCTACTCTAACTTCTTCTGGTGTCAACCCTTCCATAACTGGTAAATCTTGTGTAGGAGTAGCTAAACCTATAATATAAGCTGCAAGTGTAAGAAGACCTATCATGAATCCTTGGTAAACAATTCTCCAAGTCATACCTTTCGTAAAAATACCTTTTCCTGGTTTTAAAGGTTTTCTTTCCATAACATCTTTTTCTGCCGGATCAACAGCTAGTGCTAAGGCAGGAAGAGAATCTGTTACTAGGTTTATCCATAAAATATGAATTGGAAGAAGTGGTACAATTAAATTGACATCAATATGGAAAGTACTAGCTAACCATGGTGTCATTAATATGGCTATAAATAAAACCACTATCTCTCCTACGTTACTAGAAAGTAAGAATTGAATCGCTTTTAAAATATTATCATATATACGTCTACCTTCTTCTACTGCTGAAACCACAGTAGCAAAATTATCATCTGTTAAGATAACATCTGCTGCTTCTTTTGCCACATCTGTACCGACCATTCCCATAGCACAACCAATATCTGCTGTTTTTAACGCTGGTGCATCATTAACGCCATCTCCTGTCATGGCTACTACTTCTCCATTTTTCTGCCATGCTTTTACAATTCTTACTTTATGTTCTGGAGATACTCTGGCATATACACTATACTGTCTTACTTTTTGTTCTAGTTCTTCTTGAGACATATCTTCTAGTTCACTACCAGTAATAGCTTCTGATTCATCTTCTAAAATACCTAGTTGTTTAGCAATGGCTGTTGCTGTAATTTTATGGTCGCCTGTAATCATAACGGTTTTGATACCCGCTGTTTTACATTTTTCAACTGCCTTTTTAGCTTCTTCTCTTGGTGGGTCTATCATACCAACCATGCCTACATAAGTTAAATGACTTTCTATATTTGCTAACTCTTCTTTGCTTGGTTTATGGTCTAGTATTTTATATCCCATTGCTAAGACTCTTAGAGCTTCTTTTGCCATAGCTTCATTGTTTTTTTCAATTACCTTTTTATAATCCTCTAAATTTTCTTTTATCTGTCCTTCTATTATATAGTTATCACAACGTTTTAATAATTCATCGACACCACCTTTTGTATAAACCATATATTGCCCATTTGCTTCATGAATGGTTGTCATTAATTTTCTATCAGAATCAAATGGAATTTCTTCTACTCTTGGGAACATTTCCAAAACAGCAGGTTGAAAATCCAAATTAAACCCCATGTCTACTAAGGCTGTTTCTGTAGGGTCACCCGTTAATGTATTATCTGAAGATACTTTGGTATCATTACATAACATACTAATATAGACTAATTGTTTTAATTCTTCTTTATCATTATTCACTTTTGCATCTTTTACATCTTGTAAAATGTTATTATAGAACACTTTTTGTACAGTCATTTTATTTTGTGTTAACGTTCCGGTTTTATCAGAACAAATAACCGTAGCACTACCTAGAGTTTCAACTGCTGGCAATTTCTTAACAATTGCATTTCTTTTTACCATTCTTTGTACACCAATAGCCAGTACAATCGTAGAAACCGCTGCTAACCCTTCTGGAATAGCTGCAACAGCTAAACTAACAGCTGTCATAAACATTTCCATGGCATCTTTTCCTATAACAATCCCAACGATAAAGATAATGATACAAATAACAATGGCTACAATTCCTAATGTTTTTCCTAATTTATTTAATTTAACCTGTAATGGAGTAGCTACATCTACTGTTTCATTAATAATACCTGCAATCTTTCCTACTTCTGTTTCCATACCGGTTTCTACAACAATACCTTTTCCTCTACCATAGGTGATTAAACTAGAAGAAAATAACATATTCGTTCTATCACCAATACCTACTTTTTCCTCTTCTATGGTTGTAATATTCTTTTCTACAGGTACCGATTCTCCTGTTAAGGATGACTCTTGTGATTTTAAATTAGAAGCCTCTACTAATCTTACATCTGCTGCCACATAGTCACCTGTTTCTAAAATAACAATATCACCTGGTACTAATTCTTTAGCAGGGATTACTGCTAAATTACCATTTCTAATCACTTTAGAAGCATGACTACTTAACTTTTGTAAAGCTTCTAAAGATTTTTCTGCTTTATTCTCTTGTGCTACTCCAATAATAGCATTAACCACTACAACAATTAAAATAATAATGGTATCGGTAATACCTTCTCCTTTAGAAACACCTACTATGCCTGATATAATAGCAGCAATAATTAAAATAATAATCATAAAATCTTTAAATTGTTCTAAAAATTTAATAAAAATACTTTTCTTCTTTTTGGCCTTTAACTCATTGGTGCCATACTTTTCCCTATTTTGTTTTACTTGTTCTTCTGTAAGACCAGTCTGTGCATTTGTTTGTAATTGTTTTTGTGTTTCCTCTACACTTTTACTGTACCACTTTTCTTCCACTTTTCTCTTCTCCTTTTTCAAATTTTATTTTTCTTTATTATTATGTACAAAAATAAGACTTTTAAAGAAATTTTTCACATTTTCATGTAACTCCTTTCTTTAAAAGTCTTGCTTACCATACAGGTTACTAACCAGAATATCTCTATTTCGCGATTGTTGATTAGTAGTTTCTAAGCTACTCCCTTTTAAATTTTATGCATTTATTTTTTATTGTTCTATTTTATCATTCTTCTTTTTTATTTTCAAGTATTTGTTTATATTTTAATGGAATTAATTTTTCAGGAAGAATCTCCTGATATTCTTCATAAAAATCTTCTATTTCTTTAGCGTAGTGCTGTTTTTCATAAATTGTGTCTGGTAGTTCGTCTAACAAATAAGCTAAATAGATATAAGTAATTTCAGCTTTTTCTTTAGCAATTTGTTTGGCACCTTGCGTATTTAATAATTTTTCTATTTTTAATTTTTTCTCTATATAATGACCTAAAGCAGAACCTTCCCCATCATATAACATACGGTTCTTTTTAACACTATAAGTAAATGGTCTAACTACTCCAAAAGCTAATAAGGCATCCAATCTATCTGCATCTTGTACAATTTTTCCTTCTATCGTTTTAGGTATTTTACCTGTAGAATAGGACATATTTTCCATAATATAAAAAATATGGTTTATCTGCTCAGAAGTATAGGTTAATTCTTCTAATTTGTTCTTTATTCTTTCCTTTTGTTTGACTACCATTTT
>CATXTS010000023.1 GCA_958402495.1 uncultured Clostridiaceae bacterium | reverse complement strand
ATTAAATATCCAACATTCCAACCAGTTACTTATAGTATGAATTATATTAACCATAATGATGCTTATAACATAGCCAAAGCTATGACCGAAAACGGAAATATATATGGACTAACAGAAGCAATAGATTCTCACTTAATGAAAAATAGTGAATGGGGAGCAGTTGCCTATTTATCACAAAGTAAGTATGGATTAAATGGAACAGATATCACTATTAATAATATTAACTTAAATAGTGGAGGAGCCCCAAGAACGAATACAGCAGGAAAGAGTGGAGTGGATAGTGTATACACAGTAACAGGTTGTACAACCGCATCTACAACAGCTGGAGAATCCGTAAATTCAATGGAAAATATCAAAGGAACAACAGGAAATATACCCAATAATGGAGTCTATACATGGGACCAATTAAATGGTTGTAAAGCAAGTTCATCAGGAACAATTTATGGAATATATGACTTAAGTGGAGGAATATGGGAAAGAACAGCAGCTTATGTGGCAAATGGAAATAGCAATTTGAAAAGTTATGGAGCAAGCATAGCCTATGATGGAAATATCTTAAAAACAGCCAGTACCAAATATACAACAACATATCCATTCGATAGTAGTACAGACAATACAACGATAGCAAACAATGAAACAAACTTAAATACAGCAAGTGCCAATAATTATAAGAAAAATACCCTAATCTACGGTGATGGCATTCGCGAGACATCTATAGCCGGAACCGGAAGTACATCATGGTATAGCGATGCATCGTCTTACCCAGGCTTGAACTATCCGTTCTCGATTCATGGCGGTAATTTATGGAGTGGCTCGAGTGCTGGTCTCTTCTATTTCAGTCGTTACGGTGGCAGTAGCACTTACCATAATGGGTTCCGTGCGGTGTTGGCCGTGTCCTAGTACTTTAAAAATTTCCTTATACCTATTTATTTTTAGCAATAAAAATAGAAATTATATAAAAGGGGCTGTAAAAAACTCCTCTTGAAAAATGAGTGAAAACCTTTCACTCATTTTTTGATGATAGGAAATTCCTACTTTTATGAAAAAACATTACGAACATATGTACTATGCACTATAATATAAAATAGAAAAAAATCCATAGAAAGAAAAATAGAAATATACAGAGTAGTAGAATTTATAAAAAATATAGAGAAGAGAATTGGCATAGTAAGTATTTGCATGTCCATACACTACAAGAAGTGCTAGTTAGACGTACTAGCAAATCACAAATCATACATAGCCCTAATAGAGAAATACGAAAGAGGAGATAAGCAAATTAAAACAAGGTAATGTGTTAAAACTATCGATATCTAAAGAAACGTAAGAAAAGTTTAATGAATGTTGCCCTAGACCAAAGAAAAATCGCTCCATACGTTTAAACCAAGAACTAACGGATAGACATCAAAAAGTTTTAGAGAATATGAATTTGATTCATGGTGCTTTACTTTGTATGAATAGAAGTATTCAAGCAGAAGGAACATTTGAAATAATAAAAAGCAATAATTTTATTTGTTATACTTAAATTATTTAATAAATAAAAATCTGTAATAAATCTTATTTAAGAGTTATTACAGATTTTTTTTAAGAGACTTTTCTTATTTAGAAATAAAAAAGAAAAAACAGAATCGCTTTGGTATAAAGCATAAAAAATCAGCATATACATGAACCAAGTAACCTACAAAGGAAGAGGTGTTGTATTTGGAAAGAACGATGAGTTCAGAAGAAAGAATAAGACGAGCAGAGGAAATTTATCAAAGGAGAAGAAGTAGACAGGGTAGTAGCAGTAGCAATAGTGGTGTTAGGGTGCCAACTACGCATGTAAATACAACAACAAAGACATCCTACAGCTTATTTAAGAAATTAATCTTACAAATTCTAATTTGTTTATTAGTCTATTTTATATTTTATTTGATTAAAAACTCAAATTACCTATTTTCAGAAGATGTCATTCAAAAAACAAAGGATTTTTTATCCTATGATATGCAATTTGAAACCATTTATCAGTCTGGAATGCAATATTACAATGAACATATAAAAGGTTTTATAGAGAACTTAGGAAAAGAAGAAAACGGACAAGATAATACCAATGTATTGACGAATGAACAAACCAATGAAGTAACCAGTGAGCAAACAAACACGCAAACCAATGAACCAGAAGGTGGGGTAGGTGGAGGAGAAGAAGGGCAAGTTCTAGTCAATGAAGCGGTAACAACTTCTAGTGATGAACAAACACAAGAACCACTATCTCAAATGCAAATAGACGCCAATGAGATAAAGGCAAATTATCATTTTATATTACCATTAAAAGGAACTATTACTTCCCATTATGGCGCTAGAACTCCAACTGCTATTGTATCGGCCAATCATGCAGGTATTGATATTGGTGTAAATGCAGGGACTGTTTTTGTGGCTGCTATGGAAGGAAAAGTAACCATGGTATCCTCAGAAGGAGACTATGGAAACCATGTTTATATACAAAATGGAGATGTGGTTACCCTATATGCACATAGCCAGAAGATATATGTAAAAGAGGGAGAAACCATCCAGCAAGGACAACAATTAGGAGAAGTAGGCTCTACCGGAAAAGCAACAGGACCACATTTACATTTTGAAGTTAGGAAAAGTGGGAGGGTAGTAGACCCCGAATATATACTATCCTTTAGTTAGAAAGGAAAAAAGCGATGCAAATAAAACTAAATCTTAAAATTTTCATTTTTATTCTATTATTTATCCTTACTAGGCAAATTGAAATCTATGGCATATTAATGCTATTTGCAGTAATCCATGAACTAGGTCATATGGTAGCTGGTATGGTATTGGGTTTTAATCCGAAATCATTTACAATTATGCCTTTTGGAGTAAGTGTTGCCTTTAAAGTACCCTGTTATAACTATAATAGAAAAATAGGTAAAGCCAATATATTAGCTGTTAAGAAAATGATAATCGCTCTAGCAGGGCCTCTTACCAATATCCTAATCACAATCGTATATTGCCTATGGGATATTTCCTTATTGGGAATGGATAGACAATTAGTCATATATAGTAACATTCTACTAGGTATATTTAATCTAATTCCAATCTATCCACTAGATGGTGGCAGAATTCTAAAAAATATTTTACATATGGTATATGGTTTAGAAGAAGCTTATCATCTAGTAAATCTAGTTTCTAATATAACGATTGCTATATTAACCGGAATAACAAGTATTGCTATTTTATATTTTAGAAACATCGCTATTTTATTGATATTAGGATATTTATGGTATTTAGTGATAAAAGAAAATAAACATTATAAAAATAAAATCAAGATTTATGAAGTATTACATATGCCAAAAGAAAAGATAGAACAATATAATCAAGTATAAAAAATACAAAAATACATAGACTAAAGATAAAATAAAAAAGGAGAAATGAAAAAATGGATAGGCTACAAGCAGAAATTGAAAAACAAATTCAGATAATAAAAATGTTAATGGAAAAGCCAGTAGAAAGAGAGCAAATGAGGCAAGAAAAAGAGAAATTGGATAATTTATTAAATGAGTTTTTGAAAGAGAAATAAAAACTGATAAAAAACGAACTTATATCCTTTATTTCCCTGTAAAAATTTGGTATAACATAATAAAAAATGGAAATAAAGGTGATAATAAAATGAAGAAGCCAAAAACAATTACTATAGGAAGCCATATCAAAAAAATTCGAAAAAGTTATGGATATACACAAGAAAAATTAGCAGAGGCAGTAGAAGTCTCTTCTCGATATATTAGTGATGTAGAACAAGATAGAGCAAAACCTTCTTATGAGGTATTAGTCAAAATTTGTAACCTGTTTAATATTGGTTTAGATGAAATTTTTTCAGAGTATTTACATATAAAAAAAGAAAGCAACATCCCTTTTTCCTTATTAGGTTTTGAAAAGTTAAGACCAGAGGACCAAGAAACGATAGAACATTTAATTACTTATTTTAATAAGACAAGAGAAGATTAACACCTCTTTTCTTGGATTTATTTTTTCATAAAATCTTCCAAAACACTTGTATTATATACAAAAATATGATAAAATAGCAACGTTGTAAGAATAGCGTTGCTATTTTTATGTCCTTACTTACATACAACTATGTAGGTTAATAATCCAAAAGGAGGTGAACAATAATGAATAAATACGAAAGTGTAGTCATTATTAATCCAAGTGTTGATGAAGAAGGTATCAAAGCCTTAGTAAAAAAATTCACAGACTTAATTAATACTGATGGTAAAGTAGAAGAAGCAGAAGAATTAGGAAAAAGAAAATTAGCATATGAAATCCAAAAAAATACAGAAGGATATTATGTGGTATATCATTTTGAAGCAAATCCAAACCTAATTGCTGAACTTGAAAGAAATTACAGAATTACAGACGAAGTAATTAAATTCATGACAATTAAAGTAGAGGATTAGTAAAAGGGGCCTTTTAAGGAAGGTAAGGTGTAAAATATGAACAAAGTTATTTTAATGGGAAGATTAACCAAAGACCCAGAAGTAAGATACACACAAACAAATAATACATTAGTTGCTTCTTTCAGTCTTGCAGTCAACAGAAGATTTACAAGACAAGGAGAAGAGCGCCAAGCAGACTTTATTAATATTGTTGCTTGGAGTAAATTAGGTGAATTCTGTAGTAAATATTTCAGAAAAGGCCAACAAGTAGGTGTTATTGGAAGAATTCAAACTAGAACTTGGGATGATGACCAAGGTCAAAAACATTACATAACAGAAGTGGTAGCAGAAGAAGCTTATTTTGCAGATAGCAAAAGAGAAGGCGAAGCTACTGGTGGATTTGACCCTACATTCGGAACTATGCCAGATAACAGCGGAAGTTCTGATTTTGAAGTGTCTTCAGGAGATGACCTACCATTTTAGAGAAAAATATATATAAGCAAAAATATAATAAGCGTTAGGGGGGAAAGAAAATGGCAGATAGAAAACCAAATAAAAGAAATAATAGAAACAACAATGCAGATGATGATTATAATCCAAGGTTTAGAAAAATGAGAAAGAAAGTTTGTCCTTTATGTGCAGACAAAAATCTTGTTTTAGATTATAAAAATGCAGAACAATTAAAGAAATTTATTAATGATAAAGGTAAAATCTTACCAAGAAGAGCAACTGGTGCTTGTGCAAAACATCAAAGAGATATTACACTTGCAGTAAAAAGAGCAAGACAAATTGCTATATTACCTTTTACACAAGAGTAATTTTCAAAAATTGAGGATGATAAAAATAGGGGCTAAGTAAAGCGTTTAAACGTTTTATTTGGCTCTTTTTTTCTGCGAAAAAAGGGGAAAAAGAAAGAAGGAATAAAATGAAGAGTTTCATAAATAAAACGATAGTAATAGTCTGTATTTTATTACAAATAATGCTATTAGGCTTACCATATAGAGAGGTTAAAGCAAACATTGCAGAAGGAGACACCTTATATTTACAAGGAGACCATGAATGTGATTCTTTATTAGAATACTGGATGGAAGATTACCAAAAATGGAGTTATAAGATTGTTTGGTATGTGTATTATATAGATAAAGAAGAAGGAAAAAAATACCCAGCTTTTTGTATAGAGCCAGAAAAAGAAGGGATAGGTACAGGTTATGAGGCATATGATGTAACTTTAAGTAGAGAAAATAATCCGGTTATTTGGAGAATATTAAGTAAAGGATATAGGGGCTCTACCTATTTAGAATGGAACTTAGAATGTGATGATGATTTTTATACAGCTACAAAAGTAGCCTTACATAGTTATGCACAAGGAAAGTCTCCAAAAGAAAAATATATAGTAGGAAATAGAGCCGTAGATGGTAATAGCGTAGAAGAAATTCAAAGAAGAGGAACAAAGGTATTAGAAGTAGCCCAGGCATTGTATCAATATGGCATCTCGGGTGTAGAAAGTTACACTAAACCAGAAGTACATGTGCAACAACAAGGAGAAAAACATATAGAGGAAATAGGAGGCGTTTCTTATTATGTACAAGCCTATAAGGTACAAGCCAATCAAAAAATGGAAAGTTATCGTGTAAGTATCACCAATCCTATAGAGGGGACTAAAATCCTAGATACCAATAACCAAGAAGTAGAATACCTAACACAAACCCAATTTAAAGTAGGGGTGCCAACCAAACAAATAAAAAAGAATCAAGAGATATCTATTTTTATAAGAGATGCTAAAATAAAATCTAATCCTATTTATTATTGTCATAGTCATATGGAAAAGGCACAAAATTATGTGACTTATGCAGCTGGTTGGGAAAAAGCAGGAACAAGTACTTCATGGAGTATTTCTGCTAATCATGCGTCATTAGATTTATTAAAAATAGATGCACAAACAAAACAGCCAATGCCAGGCGTTACTTTTTCTATTTTTTCACAGGCAGGTGATAAAATAGGAGATTATACAACCAATGCAGAAGGAAAAATAAATGTAAATAAGCTATTGCCACAGACGATTACCATAAAAGAAGTAAAAACAAATGCGGATTATGTGTTAGATGAGCAAGAAAGAAAGGTAGTATTGGAATGGGGAAAAACGTCTAAAGTAGTATGGGACAATACTAAAAAAAGAGGAGATTTAAAAATTATAAAAGTAGATAAAGATAATCCAGAAATACATTTAGAAAAAGTAGAGTTCGATTTATTAGATAAGGCCGGAAATATAGTTAGCCATATTATTACAGATGAAAGAGGAGAAGCAATCGTTAAGGATTTGCCTATAGGTATCTATACCTTAAAAGAAACAAAAACAAAACAAGATTATGAAATAGCAGCAGATGTAAGTATTACTATTTCATGGAACCAGTTATGCACACAAGTTATAGAAAATGTGAAAAAGAAAGGAAATATTGAAGTATACAAAGTAGATAAAGAAGACAATACCATACCAATAGAAGGTGTTAAGTTTCTAGTAAAAAGAGAAAACGAAGAACTGGTAGATACCATTATAACCAATGCACAGGGAAAAGCAATAACCAAAGAACTTCCTATAGGAAAATATTACTTAGAAGAAGTAGAGACAAATGAACAATATGTATTAAAGGAAGAAAAAATAAGCGTAGAGATTAAAGAAAAAGAAACAACCAAATTACAGATAGAAAATGAAAGAATAAAAGGAAAAATTAAGATAATAAAAACTAGTCAAGATGATAATCTGGTAAATGGTAAAAAAGCAGGTAGCCCAATTGCACATGTTAAATTTGAAATTTATGATAAACAGGGAATAATAATAGATACAGTAATTACTAATGAAGAGGGAATTGCAGAAACGAAATGGTTAGATAAGGGCGTCTATAGAATTAAGGAAGTAGAGGCAGGCGCTGGTTACCAGTTAAATACACAAGAGATAGAAGTAACAATAGAAGAACATCTGCAACTTATGGAACTAGAAATTACCAATACGTCTATAGTACCCAAAAAACTACCACAAACAGGCTATTAAAATAGCTAAATGGTATAAGCTAGAATTTTTGACTTTTCATCATTTTTACTCTTATAGTTTTTATAACACAGTTAGTTCAAACAGTTACATAAAAGAGATTGTAAAAAAGAGGAACAAAAAGGAAAATAAACATAAAAAGAAAAAATTGACATTAACCAAAAGGTAATATAAAATAAAAGTATAGACAGAAGATGAAAGGAGTAAAAGATGAAAAAGGAAAAAGGAATAACCATGGTATCTTTAGTAATAACCATTATTATATTAATTATTTTAGCAGGTGTTAGTCTCAATATGACAATTGGAGAAGATGGACTGATTACTAAAGCAAAACAAGCCAAAGAAAATGCTACACTAGCAAGTGAGGCAGAAGAAAAACAATTAAATAGATTATATGAAGAATTAGCAACAGGAGGACAAGATTCTAATAATTCCTCCGGGGATGAGGCAACAATCATAGCCCTTCGAAAACAAATAGAAGAACAAAATAAGACCATTTCTAGTCTACAGAGCCAATTGTCAGTACTACAGAGTCAATCGTCGATACTACAGAACAAATATGATTTACTAGAAACAGATTTTACAAAATTAAGAAATAGTGTGTTACAAATTTTACAAGATAGAAATATAAACATTGATAATCAAGCAAGTGTAGATACTATTATAGAAAATTTGCCTTATGTAGTAGCAGGAAAGCCAATTAGCTTTTTAACATCTAGTGCAACAATTTCTACGGGACAAACGATAACACCATTTTCAAATAACATTTCTGCAAGAGTAACCAATATATATATTTATGTGTCAGTAGGAAATAAGGATGCTATTAAAACTTCTAATGTGAGTGTAACTTTACAAGCTTCTACAGATAATAGTACATGGGATACTTTAAAAACAGATACAGTCGTTAGACCAACTCGTTCTACAAAGTTAATTTATGATGAATTTATCTCTATACAGAAAGATTACCATTATTTTAGATTGACGGTACATTCAGATGATAATGAAAACAGTAATTTATTTAAAATTTTATATATGTAAGTAAAAAATAAGAATAGAAAAATAACCTCCTTTAGGTTTAAACATACAATATTGGTAAATACTAATAGTAGTTTAAATAAAGGAGGTTTTTGGCATATGAAATTAGGAATTGCATTATCAGGAGGAGGGATTAGAGGAATTGCACATGCAGGGGTTCTAAAAGCCTTAGAAGATAATCACATTACCATAGATGTCATTGGCGGAACTAGTGCTGGCAGTATGATAGCTTCTTTATATGCTATGGGATATTCACCCTATTACATATATATGTTGTTTAAAAAATATGCCAAAGATATTGCAGGAATGAATAGCAATCCACTATTAAGTGGGATACAGAATCTATTAGGAAATAAAAGAAAAATATTAACAGGCTTAAAAAGTGGGGAAGCAATTGAAAAAGTATATGATAAAATGGCAGCAAGAAAAGGGATAAAAGAGATTGGTCAAATTAAGATGCCTTTAGTAATTCCCAGTGTAGATATTACAGAGTCTAAAGAATATGTTTTTACAAACTTTGTTCCAAAGCAAACAGAAGATAGTTTGCAATATATTACACAAATTAGTATCGGAAAAGCAGTAAGAGCCAGTAGTAGTTTTCCAGCTGTATTTAGCCCTTGTAAGGTAGATACGCATGCTTTTATGGATGGAGGTGCTTTAGATAATATTCCTGTTAATGAGGTAAAAAAACAAGGAGCAGATAAGGTGATTGCTGTTAAATTTGATGCAGACCCGATTGATGAAAAAAGCAATTTAATGGATATTGTCATGAAAACAATTGATATTATGGGGAGCAAAATATCAGAGGAAAGTTTAGAGATGAGTGACTATGTATTAAATGTGTATACCGATAAAGTGGGATTATTAGATACACAAAAATTAGATAGCTGTTACCAATATGGTTATCAATGTGTCATAGATCATTTAGAAGCAATTCAAAGGGTTGTCAAAGAAGAAAAAAGATGATATAATAGTTAACGTAATGCAAAAATGTATAGCAGGAGGAGCAATAAGATGAATCAAAACAGGAAACGGAAGATAGATGCTTCCTACATCATACAAGAGGGGAGATATGCTATTCGTTTAGCTATGCCAAATGATGCAGCAGCCTATATCGCTAGATACAATATGCCTCTTGGAAAACAAATGAGGGACAGAATTATCTCTCAGAAAAAAGAGACGAAAGCTTTTTTAGAGGATATCTCTAATTTCCAATTTGTAATTTTGGAAGATGGAGTTGTCATAGGACTTATTGAAGCGATTGCGAAACCACATACGATGGGCCGTGAAGCTTATGTGAAAATTGTCTTATCCAATGCAGAAGATAAGATGAAGAGGCCACAAATACAGGAATTGTTTATTAAGCTATTAAAAGAGAAATTTCTGTATGATAGAGTTTGGATTTATAAAAATGAATATCAACATCCACTGATGACAGATATGGTGGATATTGCTACATGAAAGGGCCTTAATGGCCCTTTCATGGCAGTTAGATAGCTTCTTTTATCATTTTTTTCTTGCAGATAAGGCTTTTCTATGATATGATGATACCATAAAAAATAAAGTAAAAGGTGGAATTAGAAATGTTAGATGTCTTGATGGACACAGCCATAGATGGTATAAAGTTGTTACCATTTTTATTAATTACTTATATCATAATGGAATATATAGAACATAAAACAGGAGAAAAAGCAAAGAAAGTCATTCAAAAATCAGGTAAGTTTGGACCTTTATGGGGTGGAATATTAGGTGTTTTCCCACAGTGTGGATTTTCAGCAGCGGCAGCTAATTTATATGCAGGTAGAATTATTACATTAGGGACATTAATTGCTATTTTTCTATCTACTTCTGATGAAATGTTACCAGTATTCATATCAGAAGCGGCACCGATAGGTACGATTTTAGAAATATTAGGTATTAAATTAGTAATTGGTATTATCATTGGATTTTTAATAGATATAGTGGGACGAGCTTTTAAAAAGAAGAAAGAGGAAAGCCCTTCAGAAGAAGCAATTGGTGAAATTTGTGAACACGAACACTGTCACTGTGAAAAAGAAGGGATTTTCTTATCAGCTTTAAAACATACTATACATATATTTATATTTATTTTATTAGTAACTCTTATTTTAAATATGATAATATATTTTATGGGAGAAGAAACTTTAGCCAATATCATCTTAAATAAACCAATAGTAGGACCAATGATTGCTGCGATGGTAGGGTTCATTCCTAATTGTGCAGGTTCTGTGATTATTACGAAATTATACTTATCACAGGTAATTAGTATGGGCTCTATGATTGCTGGCTTGTTAGTAGGTTCTGGAATTGGTATTCTGGTTTTATTTAAAGTAAATAAGAATATAAAAGAAAATATAAAGATTGCAGGTATCCTATATGCAGTGGGGGTTCTATTTGGAATACTAATTGATTGGTTTTTATAAATAAAAGAACAAATAAAAAAGAAATTCTTAAACTTTACTTTTGAAGGTATCGTTTTGGAATTTCTTTTCTTTTATTATATTTATGAAATACCTACGATTTCTTTAGCTCTTTTTATATCTTCTTGATTAGCGGTTCTAACCTTTTCTAAGGGATAATCTAAATGTAACTTAGTCCATTTAAATTTTCCTAAATCATGATAAGGAAGGAATTCCACACGTTCTACAGTTGGTAAAGTAGCAATAAAATCTTTTAGTTTTAGTAAGTCGGTTTCATCATCTGTTATGCCAGGAATTAGGACTTGTCTAATCCAAAAAGGCTTGTTATGTGCACTTAAGTAGCGAGCAAAATCTAACTCTTTTTGGTTAGAAACACCCGTTAAATCTTTACACTTTTCATCATTGATACATTTTATATCTAGTAAAAATAAATCCGTTAAATCAATCACTTCTTTGATTTTGTCTGTAATAGTAAAGTTACCAGAGGTGTCGATACAGGTATGGATACCTTCTTTTTTTAATGCTTTAAATAAGGCAATTATAAAGTCTGGCTGTAATAGAGGTTCACCACCACTAATAGTAACACCGCCATCTGGCATAATATAGTTTTTATATTTTTGGATTTTTTCTAAAACTTGTAGGACTGTGTAAGTAGTTCCACCATGTAAATCCCAAGTATCTCTATTTTGACAGTATTTACATTGTAAACAGCAGCCTTGCATAAATACGATGAAACGGATACCAGGACCATCTACTGCTCCTAATGACTCAAATGAATGTATTTTTCCTTCTATCATGACATTTAGTCTCCTTTTTATGATAATTTTTTTCCAAAAAAGAAATCTGACTTTCCTTCTACTAGGGAAGGGAAAGCCAGACTCCCTACATATTATTTAGATTCTATCTTGAATCGTTCTGTTGATAACATCTAATTGTTGTTCTCTTGTTAATTTAATAAAGTTAACAGCATACCCAGATACACGAATCGTCAATTGTGGATATTTTTCTGGATGTTCCATAGCATCTTCTAGTAAAGCTCTATCGAATACGTTAACATTAATATGATGACCAGTTTGTTTAAAGTAACCATCTAATAAACTAACTAAGTTTTGTTCTTGTGTTTCTAAATCTTTACCAAGTGTTCCTGGTGTGATAGAGAAAGTATAAGAAATACCATCTTCAGAATATTCATATGGAAGTTTAGCAATGGTGTTCATAACCGCTACAGCACCATTGGTATCTCTACCATGTAGAGGGTTAGCTCCTGGTCCAAATGGTTCTCCAGACCTTCTACCATCTGGGGTGTTACCAGTTGCTTTTCCATATACTACATTAGAAGTAATCGTTAAAATAGATAAGGTGTGTTTTGAATTTCTATAGGTTTGATGTTTTTGTAATTTTCTCATGAATGTTTTAACGATTTCTACAGCAATCTCATCAACTCTATCATCATCATTTCCGTATTTAGGGAAGTCACCTTCTACTTTATAATCTATGGCTAATCCAGTTTCATCTCTAATAACTTTTACTTTAGCATATTTGATAGCAGATAAAGAATCAGCAACTACGGATAAACCAGCAATACCACATGCCATTGTTCTTAAAATATCTTTATCATGTAAAGCCATTTCTAAAGCTTCATAAGAATACTTGTCATGCATATAATGAATAGCATTTAAAGCTTTAATATAAATTTTAGCTACGTAATCCATCATGGTATCAAACTTTTCCATAACTTCATTATAATCTAAATATTCAGAAGTAATTGGCTCAAATTTAGGAGCAATTTGTTTACCAGATTTTTCATCTCTACCACCATTAATAGCATATAATAATGTTTTAGCAAGGTTTGCTCTAGCACCAAAGAATTGCATTTGTTTACCAATCTTCATAGCAGATACACAACAAGCAATACCATAATCATCTCCTAGAGTTACTCTCATTAAATCATCATTTTCATATTGAATAGAAGAAGTTTGAATAGAAATTTTAGTTGTATATTTCTTAAATCCTTCTGGTAAATTTTCAGACCATAATACGGTTAAGTTTGGTTCAGGAGCAGGACCTAAAGTGGTTAATGTGTGTAACATTCTAAAAGAGTTCTTAGTAACTAAAGTTCTTCCATCAACACCCATTCCACCAACACTTTCTGTTACCCATACAGGGTCTCCACTAAATAGTTCATTATATTCTGGAGCACGTAAGAAACGAATCATACGTAATTTCATAACAAAATGGTCCATTAATTCTTGGGCTTCTTCTTCTGTTAAAATACCTGCCTTTTTATCTCTTTCCATGTAGATATCTAAGAAAGTAGAAGTTCTACCTAAACTCATAGCGGCACCATTTTGGTCTTTTACAGCACCTAAGTAAGCAAAATATAACCATTGTACAGCTTCTTTTGCAGTTTGTGCTGGCATAGAAATATCAAAACCATATTTAGCAGCCATTTTCTTTAAATCTTCTAAAGCAATGATTTGATCATGAATTTCTTCACGTTCTCTAATAACATCAGCTGTAAATTCATCTACATCTAAAATATCTAATTCTTGTTTTTTCTCGGCAATTAAAGCATCTACACCATATAGAGCAACTCTTCTATAATCACCAATAATTCTTCCACGTCCATATCCATCTGGAAGACCAGTAATTAAATGAGAACTTCTAGCTGCTCTTATGTCTTTAGTATAAACTGCAAAAACACCGTCATTATGTGTTCTTCTTAAATGATTATAAATATAATCGGTTTCTGGGTCTACCTCATAACCATAAGACTCACAAGATTTTTCAACTATTTTAATACCACCATTTGGCATAATCGCTCTTTTTAAAGGACTATCTGTTTGAAAACCAACGATTTGCTCTAAATCCTTATCTAAATATCCTGCTTCATAGGCATTGACAGCAGATGGTGTTTTGGCATCTACATCTAATACACCATTTTCTCTTTCTTTTTCATAAAGTTTTAACACTTTATCCCATAATGTTTTGGTTCTTTGTGTAGCACCTACTAAGAAAGAATCATCTCCTTCATAAGGTGTGTAATTTGCTTGGATGAAACCTCTAACATCGATTTCTTTGGTCCATTCACCACGTTTGTTAAAGCCATCCCATTGTTTAAATTCCATAATAAACCTCCTTATAGTTATTATCTATCCATTTTACGTAATTATACAAAATTACTCGCCTAATTATCATAACATATTTAGACAAATTTATCAATAAAATTTTTAGAAAAAAACAATAAAGTTGAGAATGATTATCAAAATTCTAGAAGAGATAGAAAAAAATAAAGCGTTAGTTATGTAAAAGATAACTAGCGCTTTTCCTAACGTAGTGATTCGCGATAAACCGTTTCTGCTAAATGATAAATTAACTTTTGGTCTTTGGAAGAACAACGACTTAATAAATCATTAAATTCAGATTGTAAATAATGAGCCGAATGATTAGAAACACCATTTAAAATTTCTCCTTCTGTTACTTCTAATAAACCACAAATTTCAGAAAGTCTTTCAATATTTAAATGAATTTTTCCAGTTTCTACTTTACTTAAGTAAGCAATAGAGACGTTCATCTTTTCTGCTAATTGCTCTTGGGTTAGTCCTTTACTTTTTCTTGTCTGTTTAATTCTTTTTCCAATAATAGCAAAATCTACAGCCATGTATCTTCTCCTTTCCTTTCTAGTAAATATAGCATGAATAAGTTTAATTTCACAGAAACAAATAGAGTAATTTCAACTAGTAATTCAATCAAGCAAAATAAACTTTTTATTTTTTAAGCTTTTTTTAAGATAATCCTCTTAAGATAAGGATAGTTTATAAAAACAAAATAGAAAGATAAGGAAAAAGGAGAAAAAAATGGATTTAAAAGCAAATGAAAATAAACAATTAGAAAGAAGAGTAGGAAAAGATACCTATCTTCGTTATGCCATTCCTACACATTATGTACAAATAGGAGAAGATTACTTAGAACTCATTAGAAAATATGTGTTACCACATTATCAGGAAGGCGATATGGTGTCTATTAGTGAAAAGGTAATTGCTTTATGCCAAAGAAGAGTCATTTATAAAAAAGATATGCACGTTGGTTTTTTGGCAAAGTTTTTATCAAAATTTGCTGTACATAGCAGTGCTGGAATTGGGGTAGATAGCCCTTATAAAATGCAATTTGCAATTAACATATGTGGTCCTATAAAAGTGATTTATGCTGCTATCTGTGCAGGTGTTGGAAAACTATTTCATAAGAAAGGTGTATTTTACGATATAGTAGGAATGGAAGTAACTGGACTAGATGGTTTTTATGATAAGGTTTTCCCAGAATATGGAGAATTTGGAATTCGTATTCCAAAAAATCCAGATGGTGTGTGTAATGAGATTTATGAAAAATTAGGAATCAAAAGTATGATTGTGGATGCCAATGATTTAGAGCGCGTTATTTTAGGAAAAGCAAATGTTATAGAGAAAGATGATGCTTTTTTAGAGCAATTAATAGAGGATAATCCAGCAGGACAATCTAACCAACTAACCCCTTTTATTTTAATTAGAAAATTAGAAAAAGTTTAAGAATGTTTTAAGGTAGGGTCTTTATAATACAAAATAGCATAGCAAAAGGCTAAAGATTTTATAAAAAGAAAGGATGAAAAACATGAAGGACAAAATCATTATGTTAGTATTGGGAATTCTGATAGGTGCCGTTATTACAGCTAGTTGTTTTTTACTATTTACTAAAAATAGTAAAAATATGGAAGAGCAAGATGGAATGCGAGGTCAAAGACCACAAATGGGTAATTTTGTTCCAGGAGATATGCCACAAGGTGGACCAAATGGTGGTAATGGGCAAAGCATAGAAGATACCAATACCGCAAATAGTTAAAGTAAATGTACTAGCATTATAGATATAATACTAGGACTCCTTTATAGAAAGTTATATGAAAAGGATTTATGAAAAGCAAATTAGGAAGAAAAAGAGATAATCAGAAATTAAAAAGAGAAAGGAAACCGGTTATGAAAAAGAGTAAACAGAAAATGAGTAAAAAAGCAATTATAACAAATGTGTTTGTTTTGATAGTGATTTTTATTTTGGCAATGATGGTGGCTATGGGAAAAAGTAATAGTCAAGCTACAAGTAGTACCAATGTAACTAGCCAAATGATAGAAACACAGGTAGGAACGCAAACGATTGAGAAAACTTTAACTGGCTCAGGACAAGTGGGTTCTAGTGGAACAGAAAAATTAAGTTTAACAACGACGAAGTATTTTAAAATGATGTGTGTAGAAGATGATGATAAGGTGGAAGCAGGAAATCCTATTTTACAATATACAGATGGAACCTATTTAACAGCGAGTTATGATTGCGTGATTGCCAGTTATACAGTTCCAGAGACAGGGAGCAAATGTACAAGTAACCATTTTGTAACAGTCGAGAATTTAGAAAATTTGACTATGAGTTTAAGTATTCCAGAAAGTGAAATTAGCCAAGTGGCAGTAGGGCAAAATGTAACTATTACCTTATCTGCTTATGAGGATAAGACCTATACAGGTACTATTTCAAAGATAAATGCAACAGGAACATATGCTAGTAGTGGTTCTAGTTTTACAGGAATGGTTAGCTTTCAAAATGATGGAAATGTCAAAATAGGAATGTCTGCTTCTTGTAGCATTTTATTAGAAAAGGTAGAAAATTGCATAGCCGTTCCCATAGAGGCTGTACAAACAGAAGAAGACTATAAATATGTAGTAGTCGTAAAAGAGGATGGCACTACAGAAAATAGAAAAGTAGAAATCGGTATTGCAAACGATACTTATGTACAGATTGTATCAGGATTAGAAGAAAAGGAAACCATTCAAATGGTACAAACAACTTCAAATGTAACATTTGGTTTGGGTTCATCTAGTACTTCTAATGCAAATGGTGGCGGTTGGGATAGACAATCAATGAAAGGTACTGACTCTGGATTTACTTTTGATATGCCACAAGGAGAAATGCCTGGTAGAAATTAAGGAAAGCTAGAACAAGGAAAGGATGAGAAATGATAAGATTAAATAAAATAGCAAAATATTTTACTATGGGAGAGGAAGAAATAAAGGCTTTAGACTATATTGATTTTTATGTAAAAAAAGGAGAGTTTGTATCTATTATTGGACCAAGTGGAAGCGGAAAATCAACCTTAATGAATATTTTAGGTCTATTAGATGTGCCAGATGCGGGTGAATACTATTTAAATAATCATTTGGTCAGTTCTCTAACGGAAAAGGAATTAGCACAAATACGTAATCAAAAAATAGGTTTTATATTTCAAAATTTTAATTTATTACAAAAGTTAAATGCCTTAGAAAATGTGAGTTTACCATTAATGTATCAGGGAAAAAAGAATAAAGAGGCTAAGGAAATTGCAATAGGCTATTTAAAACAAGTAGGCTTACAAGGAAGAGAAAAGCATTTACCAAACCAGTTATCTGGAGGACAACAACAAAGGGTTGCCATTGCAAGGGCTTTAGCTTGTAAACCGGAAATGATTTTAGCAGATGAACCAACAGGAGCATTAGACTCAAAGACGAGTGTAGAAATTATGGAAAAGTTAGAAGAGTTAAATGCAAATGGGCAAACCATTATTTTAATTACACACGATACCCAAGTGGCTAAAAGGGCTAAAAGAGTGGTTAGAATTGCAGATGGAAAGTTATATGAAGAGGAGGCCTAATATATGCAAGTGATAGATATTATAAAAGTGGCTCTTCAAAATATTAGGAGTAATACATTAAGGTCTATTTTAACTATGTTGGGTTTGATGATTGGCATTGCTTCTGTCATTATATTAGTAGGAATTGGAAATGGAGCAAGTCAAAGTGTGGCAAGTCAGGTACAATCCTTAGGAACCGATATTTTAACGGTTAGTATACAAGCAGAAGATACCAGCTTATCTTATGAGCAAGTAGAGGCTTTAAAACAGTTAGCCAATGTGAAGGCAGTAGCACCTTATAAAACGGTAACAGGGACAATTAGTAAAGATACAAAAACTTCTTCAAAATCTTCTATGATAGCAACCAATGCCCATTATTTAGAGGTAACAAATTTAACCATAACCGAAGGAAGGACAATTTCCACAATTGATATAGAAAACAAGAGTAAAGTCTGTATAATTGGTTATGACTTAGCTAGTACTTTATTTGGAATGACCAATCCAGTAGGAGAAAAATTAAAAATAGATGGTGATACTTATACAGTCATTGGTTTATTAAAAGAAGAAGGTTCTTCTATGGGAACGGATATAGATAATCTGTTAATCATTCCACTAACAACTGCAAGTTTTTTAGGGACAGATACCAGTATTACCCAAATGTATGTTAAAGTAGAAGAGGAAGCTAAAATAGAAAACACAATAGCTCTAATTGAAAATAAGATTCGTTCTGATTTACAAATTTCTAGTGATGATTATCGTGTTTCTTCACAAGAATCTATGTTAGAGACGATGCAAGAAGTAAACAATACTTTATCTTTGTTATTAGGTGGCATTGCTAGTATTTCACTAGTTGTTGGAGGAATTGGCGTTATGAATGTTATGTTAGTTTCTGTAACAGAAAGGACAAAAGAAATTGGTATAAGAAAGGCCTTAGGTGCAAAAAGAAAAGATATTTTAATACAATTTTTAATGGAATCTTTGGTACTTTGTTTATTAGGCGGAAGTATGGGAGTTGGCATTGGTATAGGCATTGGTGTATTTATACAGCATTTAGGATATGCTTTTACCATACAGACAACTGTTGTACTTTTAGCATTTGGAACAAGTGCGGTCATAGGGATTATATTTGGAATATTTCCAGCCTATAGGGCCTCTAATTTAAATCCAATAGAGGCATTAAGAACAGAATAAAGGAAGATAGGAAGGAGAAAAGTGTAGATGAAAGTAAACAAGTGGAATGATAAGAAAATAGGCGTTTTATTAGTGATTTTAACTTTAAGTATACCGCTTATTGTAAGGGCACAAAGTCAAACAGAAAAGCCAGCTTTTTTTACGGTAGATAAGCAGCAAGTATGTGTTCAGGATATAGTAACAATGACTTTAGATATGCAGGAAATCACCTATACACATTTTTTATTTACTTTATCAGGTGATGAGAGTTTAGAACAAATAGATATAGAATATACAGAAAAACAGGAAAATTTGGAGATTCAGAAAAAAGACAGTGGTATGCAAATAGAAGTAGATAA
>CATXTS010000022.1 GCA_958402495.1 uncultured Clostridiaceae bacterium | reverse complement strand
GAAAGATAACGGCTAAGCAAGAAGGAACTGCTACTATAAAAGTTACTTGGAAAGATAAAAATTTAACAGATGAGATAATAGTGCAAGCTGTTAAAATGCCAGAAGAAACAAAAATAGAGATTGAAACATATAACGTAAATCAAAATAAGATTAGTGGAATTGGACAAAAGGTAACAAAAGAAGAATTTTTGAAGCATATTCATGTTAGCGAAAATTTAGAAGTAGAGGTGCAAACAGATAATGAAAAACAAACGTATATAGGGACGAATACCAAGTTAATCATAAAAGAGAAGATGCATCAAATGCAGATAGAAAGTTATACTTGTTTAATTTATGGTGATATCAATGGAGATGGAAAAATATCAGCGATGGATTATACCTTAATCAAAAATCATATTATGGAAGTAAAGCGTATTATGCAGGAAAATCAGAAATGCACAGCAGATGTAAATGGAGATGGAAAGATATCGGCAATGGATTATACCTTAATTAAAAATGATATTATGGGTATTAAAAAAATACCAGTAAAATAAAGGGGAAGAAAAAGGATGGAAAAGAAAAAAATTGGTTATATAGTAAGTATTTTTATATTGGTTATATTTCTTGTTTTTCAAGGACAGACAGTACAAGCAGCTAGTATGGGGCTAAGTATTAGTAAAAGCACAGCTTATATAGGCGATACCTTTACAATAACGATTTCAGGCATTAATGGAAAGGTAAACATTAGTGGAAATGCCAATATTTCATTAAGTACCAGTGGAAGTCAATGGGTGGATGGTAGTTTAACCATTACAGGAACTGCAAAAGCGGTTGGTACAGGAAAAGTTACGATTACACCTGTTGATGTAACGACCACATCTGCGGAACCAGAAGAAGTAACGGCTTCTGCAAGTCGTACCATTACCATCAGTAAAAAAGAAGAATCAAAGCCAACACAGCCAACAGATAATAAAAATACAGGTACTTCTAATAAAAATAATAGTAAAACCACTACCAAAACAGAAACTCCTAAAACAGAAACGACACCGGTTACGAAACAGGAAGATGATTTTTATATTACGATGATAAAATTAATAGGTGTTAAAGAAAATGGAGAAAAAGAAGAGATTGCTTTATCTCCAGCCTTTAGTAGCCAAACTTATACATATAATTGTGAGATAGGAAGTGATATACAAAAGATAGAAGTGGAAAAAGAAGCGGGACCATATACGAATTCTATTACAGTAACTGGATTAGAGGAGTTGAAAGAAGGAGAAAATATACTTACTATGCAGTTATCTGCAGAGGACCATCAAGCAAAGACTTATACTATAAAGCTAATGAAAGCACCCAAAGAAGAAGTACAAGAAACAAGTGCTAATGTGATAGAAAATAACCAAACAGAAGAAAATGAAAACAAAACAGCTATGATAACGATGCCGGTATGGGCTTTTGTGTTTATGCAAATAGCAATTATAGTGGTAGAGATGGTATTGTTATATTTAGTACCTTGGAGAAAGATATTAAAAAGGATAAAATAAAAGTTGCTATCCAGAAATAACTACGTTATAATTAAGACAAGTAAAAGACTTGTCTTAATTTTTCTAACGAAAGAAAGGAATGAGAATGATGGAAAATCAAGTAAAGAAGAATGTAGAATATGTGGTAGATATTATCGACTATGGAATGGAAGGCGAAGGAATTGCTAAAATAGATAACTTTACTGTATTTGTTCCAGGCGCTATGAAAGGTGAGAAGGTAAAAATTCTGATAGTAAAGGTGTTATCTTCTTATGCTTATGGAAAAATGGTGGAAATTATACAAAAGTCTACTCATAGAATAGAAGAAGATTGTGATACCTACAAAAAGTGTGGTGGTTGTCATTTAAGACATATAGAGTATGAAGAGACTTTAGATATGAAGCAAGCCATGGTGGAAAATTTAGTGCATAAGACTTTTGGAGAAAAAGCAGATATCGTAGTAGATAAAACGATTGGTATGGGAAATCCTTATCATTATAGAAACAAGGTGCAATATCCCATTGGCTTAAATAAACAAGGAGAACCAGTAATGGGACCTTTTGCAGAAAGAAGTCATGAAATTGTACCAGTGCAAAATTGCCAAATTCAAAATGAAACGGCTGAGAAAGTAGCTAAAACGATTTATGAATTTGTAGTTAAAAATGAGATACCAGTTTATAACGAAAAAACACAAGAGGGAATTTTAAGACATATTGTGATTAGGGTCGGTATTCGAACACATGAGATTATGTGTATTTTGGTTATGAATGGCAAAAAAATGCCAAAAGAACAAGAATTAGCAGAGCTATTAGTCAAAATGTATAATGTAAAAACAGTTATTAAAAATACGAATACCAAGAATACGAATGTAATTCTGGGCTATGAGAATCGTATTTTACATGGCGATGGTTTTATTTATGATATTTTAGGAGATTATACATTTAAAATTTCACCTCTATCTTTTTATCAAATTAACCCTGTACAGACGGAAGTTCTTTATAATACTGCTATTGAAATGGCAGATTTGCATAAAGAAGATGTGGTGTTTGATTTATATTGTGGTATAGGTACGATTGGTATTTTTGTGGCACCATATGTTAAAAAAGTATATGGTATAGAAATTGTAGAACAAGCTATTGCTGATGCAAAACAAAACAAAGAAATTAATCATGTAGAAAATATAGATTTTTATACAGGAGATGTGGAGAAGGTATTTGCTAAATTGATGGAAGATAAACAAATTTATCCAGATGCAATTATAGTAGACCCACCTCGTAAGGGATTAGATGAAAATACGATTTCTAATATTTTGGCAGTAGAGCCTAAAAAGATAGTGTATATTAGTTGCAATCCAGCAACCATGGTAAGAGACATGAAATATTTAGAACAAAAATATGAAACGTATAGAATACAACCAGTAGATATGTTTCCATTTACGAGTCATGTGGAATGTTGCTCGGTGCTATGCCTAAAAAATTAGATGAAATAGCCCAATTTACTGCTTTTGAAGATTTCATTAGTTTTGAAAGAAATGGTAAAAATAAGATTAGAAGAGTAGAAAACCATAAAATGAAGGTAACGATAGAAGTTGATATGGTATGCGGAGTAGTAAACTTGTAGAGTAAAAAAATATGAATGTTTGGAGATAGAACTTAATTGGAAGTGTTTGGAAAAGCACTTTCTTTTTTTGACTTTTTATGATAAAATGCCAGTAATTAAGAAATAGAATAAAAGTATCAAGAATTCGTGAAAAATGGGCATGTTTAGTAAAAGATATATATAACTTACATATCAGGGGATTTGAAGGATTAGATTTTAATGTTATTCGTAAGGATAATTATGAGGTTACTTATAATTAAAATATAAAGGATTGTTATAGTAATTTTATTTCAAATTTTGATGTTAATGATAAAAATGAATTTGAAAGTATTATAAATGAAGCAAATAAAACTTTTGGTAAAATAAATAGAAATACAACAATATATTTAATTCTATTTATGAAAGAACTTTATAATAATAGAGATAAATATAAAGAATAAATAAAGAGGTAAAGAATGAATCAAATAACAAATAGATTTTTAGAATTATTTTATAAGATATCACAAATACCAAGAGAGTCAGGGAAAGAAAAGAAATTTGCTGATTTCTTAGAAATGTTTGCTAAAGAAAATAATTTGGAATATTATCGAGACAAAAATAACAATGTTTTAATAAAAAAGTATGGAAACAAAGAAAATAATGAGCCAATAATACTACAAGCACATATAGATATGGTATGTGTAAAGAGAGAGAATAGTAATCATAATTTTGATACAGATTCAATTGAAATAATTAAAAATGATGATGTTATATCGGCAAAAGATACTTCATTAGGTGCAGATCAAGGAATTGGATTAGCTATTATGTTGTTAATACTAGAAAGTAGTAAAATAAAACATCCAGATTTAGAATGTTTATTTACAACTGAGGAAGAAACAACTTTTAATGGTGCAGTAAGCTTTGATTATTCAAAATTAAATGGAAAAAGATTGATTAATTTAGACCATTGCAAAGATAATTCAATTGTTATAGGTTGTGATGCAGATATATGTAATAAATATATTTTTAAAGGAAAACAAATTGAAAGTAACATACCATCTTATAAAATAAGAATATGTAATGTAAAAGGTGGAAATTCAGGAATAGAAATGGAAAGAATCAATAAAAGTGCGATTATAATAATGGCTAAAATAATACAAAATTTACAAAAAGAAGGTGACGTGTTAATCTGCGATATTTCAGGAGGACAGTCAGAAGGAGATATAGCAACTTCATGTGAGTGTATCATAAAAACTAGAATTGAAAGTATAGAAAATAAGATTAGAGAGAGTTTGTTAGAAGATGATATACAAATAGATAAAAAACAAAATGAGTTATCTTTTTCAATCGAAGATAGTAAGAAAATAATTAATGAGATTATAAATTTAAAACAAGGACTTGTTCAAACTAAAAATAATATAATTACATCAGGAAATATAGGGAACATAGAAACTGTAAAGGATAAAGTTATTATAACAGAAATTTTAAGAAGTATAGAAGAAAAAGAATTACAGAAGCAGAATATTGAAAATTATCTTATTTCTAGCAACAATGATTTTGAAGTTGAAGAAATTTATCAAGATTCAGCATGGATACCTAATTTGAAGTCAAAGCTAAAAGAGGATTACAAAAATATTTATTATAAAGTAAATGGAGAATATCCTGATTTTGAAATTACACATGGAGGACTAGAATGTAGTTGTATTGCTAAAAGAATAACAGGGTTAGATATGATTTCTATTGGAAGTATTATAGAAAATTTTCATACTGTAAATGAAAAGATGTATATTAGTTCTTGCGAAAAAACTATAAAAACATTATTAGCTTATTTAAAATGTGAGAATATTTAGATAAAATGAAAGAGGTGAAACTATGAAGTTACCTACAAGTATAGAAAATATATTAAATGAAAACATTGTAGAAAATGCAAGATTAGAATTAAAGAAAAATTGGAATCCAGAACCAATATTACATACAATATGTGCATTTGCAAATGATATAGATAACTGGGGCGGAGGTTATATTCTAATAGGTGTTGGAGAAGAAAATGGAAGACCTAAAATGCCAATAACAGGACTTGAATTATCTGAAGTAGATAAAATTCAAAAAGAGTTATTAGCAAAGTGCAAACTAATACAACCATCATATACACCAATCGTAGATGTTGCACAATATAAAGGTAAAAATATACTAGTAGTATGGTGCTTTGGTGGACAAACAAGACCATATAAATGCCCAACAACATTAGATAAAGATTTTTCAAAAGGTTATTCCTATTATATAAGAAAGATGTCAAGTACAGTAAAAGCTACAGAAATAGAACAAAAGGAATTATATGACATGGCAATAACCATACCTTTTGATGATAGAATGAACCATGAGGCAGAAATTAGAGATTTGAAGCTACCATTAATTCAAAATTACTTATACGAAATAAAAAGTGATTTACTAAAAGAATCTGAAACAATGGATTTTATAGATTTATGCAAAAGCATGAGAATTGTGGATGGAACACCAGAATATATGAAACCGCTAAATGTAGGCTTAATGTTTTTCAATGATGAACCACAAAAATTTTTCCCATATTCACAAATAGAAGTAGTAGATTTAAGAAATGGTCCAGAAGGTGATGATATGACAGAGCAAATATTTAAAGGACCAATTGATAGTATGATAAAAAGTGCTTTAACATATATAAAAAATACTGTTATTATGGAAAAAATTTTAAAGATAGATGGACAAGCAGAAGCGGTAAGATTTTTTAATTATCCATATCAAGCAGTAGAAGAAGCATTAGTAAATGCAGTTTATCATAGAGGATATGATGTAAGAGAGCCAGTAGAAGTAAGGATAATGGAAGATAGAATTCATATTGTGAGTTATCCAGGACCAGACCGTTCAATAAGCGAAAAATCAATTGAAGATAAAAACATGATAGCAAGAAAATATAGAAATCGTAGAATTGGCGAATTTTTAAAAGAATTAAAATTAACAGAAGGTAGAAATACAGGAGTTCCCAAAATCAAAAGAGCATTGAAAAATAATGGTTCAAAAGAACCAGAGTTTGAAACAAATGAAACAAGAGATTATTTTATTACAACAATATTTATGCATAATGGATTTGAAAATGAGATAAAAGACCGACCAAGAACCGACCAAGAACTGACTAAGTTAAATGAACAAGAAATAAAGATATTAGAATTTTGCAAAGAGCCACATAGTAAGAAAGAGATAATGGAATATATGGAATATAAACATGCAAGAAACTTTACAATGCTATATTTGAAACCATTATTAGAAGAAGGGTTATTGCAAATGACGATACCAGAAAAACCAAATCATAAAAATCAAAAATATGTATCAAAATAAGGAAGTAGATATGGAAAATTTTAGTATAGAAGAAAAATTATTATTAATAGAAGGATCTTTGACTGCTTTTGCATTAGCAGAGGGATTAGATTGTTTAAGAAAAGCCAATGTTTATGAAAAAGGAATGTATTATCAAGCTTTTTTCTCATTATCTATAGGATTAGAAAGATTACTAAAATTAATTATTATTTATGATTACAGAATAAGAAATAATGGAAACTTTCCAGAAAATAAAGAAATAAAAGCAAAAGGACATAATTTATATGAAATGTTTAAAATAGTTGTACCTAACATATTAAAAAATAATTTATATAATTCTACAATAAATTTTTTAAGTGACTTTGCGAGAACTACTAGATATTATAATTTAGATGTTTTAACTGGAAAGGATATTCAAAAATTAAATCCTTTGGAAGAGTGGAATGATATAGAAAAAATGGTTTTAAAAGAATATAATGCAAAAATCAAAACAATACCAAATAAGAATGAATTGATTAATAAACTTAATCAAACAGCTGATATTTTATTTTTTGATATGAATTCAAATCAGATTAATAATGCTATGTATATTGTTGATGAGATTGAACAAAGAGATGTAATACAAGGATACAATGTACTTGTTTTTTATAAAATCATAACTTTATTAGTGAGCATTTTAACAGAGTATGAAATAAAAAATAATTTATTTCCATGTTTAAGAGAGTATTTTAAATATTTTAGAGCTAATTATAGTGATGGAGAAATTAGAAGAAAAAAGAGTTGGAGAAATATTATCATAGGATATTAATTTAGGAAGTGTAAAAGATGTATATAAAAAAGATAATAATAAAAAATTTTAAATGTTTTAAAAATTTTTCATTTGAACCTAATGAGCATATGAATATTTTAGTAGGTGATAATAATGAAGGCAAATCAACAATTTTAGAAGCAATACACCTTTGCTTAACAGGTGTGTTTAGAGGGAAGTATTTAAGAAATAATCTTACACAAGACATTTTCAACAAAGAAATAGTAAATAAATATATTACAGATATTAAAGGCAATAAAGATGTTACTTTGCCAGAAATGTTAATTGAATTATATTTTGAAGATGCAGACCCTATATTAAATGGTATGGAAAATAGTCAAAATAGAAATGAGGCATGCATTAGTCTATGTGTGAAATTTGATAATAAATATCAAGAAGAATATGAGGTATTAAAAGAGAAAGAAGAGATAGTTACTTTACCAATTGAATATTATAAAATTGAGTGGAAAAATGCGGCTGATAAAGATATAACAACTAGAACAATTCCAATTAAATCTATATTAATAGATACTTCCGATTCTAACGTTAGAAATGGTTCTGACAATTGTATAGCAAGAATAGTAAAAGATAAATTAGAGGAAAAAGAAATTATTGATATTTCACAAGCATATAGAAAAGTTAGAGATATATTTATAAAAGATAATACAATAAAATCGATAAATACAAGATTAAGTGAAGAAAACCATTTTATGAATAATACAATAGAAATTGATGTAGAAATGCTTAATAGAAATGATTGGGAAAAAGCAATAATTACGAAGATTAATGCAATACCATTTGATTATATTGGAAAAGGAGAACAGTCTTCTTTAAAAATAGAACTTTCACTAACTAATAAACGAGCAGAAAATTCAGGAATATTATTACTAGAAGAACCAGAAAATCATTTGACACATGCTAAATTAAATAAACTTATAAGTGATATTTATGATTTTGGAAAAGAAAAACAGATTTTTATAACAACTCATAGTAGTTTTGTTGCCAATAAGTTAGGAATAGAAAATTTGGAATTGATAAATAACAAACTGCTAACTAAATTTGGAAATTTGACAGATGATACAAAGAAATTCTTCATTAAGAAACCTGGATATGATACATTAAGATTTTTGCTATGTAAAAAGGCTATATTAGTAGAAGGGGATGCAGATGAATTAATATTGCAGAAAGCTTACTATAATAAGTATAACAAATTACCAATAGAGGATGAAATTGATGTAATATCAGTAGGAACGACTTTTTTAAGATTTTTGGAACTAGCGGATTTGCTTGGAAAAGAAACTGTTGTAGTAACAGATAATGATGGAGATATAGAGGTTTTAGAAAACAAGTATAAAAACTATATTGATAAAAACAAGAAACAATATATAAAAATATGCTATGATAAAGTTACTCATATAAATCAAGGAGAATTAAAATCTAAAAATGGTAACTTTAATTATGACACACTTGAACCTTGTATGGTTAGAGCAAACAATTTGCAAACTTTAAATAGAGTTCTAGGTAAAGAGTTTAAAACAGAGGATAATCTGATTAAATATATGGTTAATAATAAGACAGAATGTGCGTTAAAAATATTTGAGAGTGATATAAATTTAAACTATCCTACGTATATAAAAGAGGCGATACAATGAGTAAGAATAAATTGATAATTGCTGGTGCAGGAACAGGTAAAACAACATATTTAATAGAAGAGGCTTTAAAAGTAAAAGATAAAAGAGTTTTAATTACTACATATACCATTAACTGCAGAAATGAGATAGAATCGAAGATAATAGAGAAAATAGGATATGTACCTAATAATATATTTATTCAAACATGGTTTTCTTTTCTACTAGAACATGGGATAAGACCATATAGAAAAGTGTTAGAAATTAAGGAAGTCAATGGAATACACTTTGTCGAAGGTAAGTCAGGATTGAAATATAAAAGTTCAAACGGATTTCCAGTATATTATGGTGAAAAGGAATTTGAAAAATATTATTTTGATACATATAAAAATATATATACTGATAAATTATCCAAATTAGTAGTCCGAATTAACGAAAAATCTGAGAATTTGGTAATAGATAGAATAAGTCAAATATATAATTATATTTTTATAGATGAAGTTCAAGATATGGTAGGATATGATTTAGAAATAATTAAATTATTATTACTTACGCATTCAAACATAAAACTAGTTGGCGATCCAAGACAAAATATATTTAATACTCATCACGCAGAAATATATAAAAAGTATAGTAATGGAAATATAGATGATTTTTTGAAAAATAAATGCAAAAATAGTGAATATGAAATAGATGATAAATCATTAATTGTATGCCATAGATGTTTTAAAGACATTATCGAATTTGTAAACAATTTTTATCAAGAATATGGTACTTTAAAAAGTGTAAAAAAGGAAAAAACTGCTCATGAAGGAATATATATAATAACTAAAAAAGATATAAATAAATATTTAGAAAAATATAATCCAATACAATTGATATATGATTCACGAACAAAAATTAATCAAAATTATAGAAGTACAACATATGGAAAGTCAAAAGGTGCTACATACGAAAGAGTACTATTATATCCTACGGGAGAACTAAAAAAATATTTGAAAGGTCAAAAATGTAAGATAGATGGAATAACAAAAAATAAGTTATATGTAGCAATGACCAGAGCAGTACATAGTTTAACTTTTGTATGTGATGATTTAGAGAATATTTTTAAATTAAAAGAAGGATTATAAATTTGAGTAATTAATCCTCAAAATAATTCTAATGTGCTTTATAAAACCAAGTCAAGGTTAAATGCATGTGCTATCGCACAACCTTGACTTAATTTTAAAAGCACATTTTTTTCAGTTAAGAGGGGTTTAAGGATAAGTATATTTAATCAAGTAGACATAAGTACATTTTTAGAGTGAAATACCTCATTTAAAATGTGTGCAAGCGGTATGTTAATACCGCTTGAGAGTTAATAAAGAAACAAAAATTTTAAGCAAATGTGATGTAAAAATTCACCGAGTGAACTGACTCAAACCAGCTATTTTTCGTTGGAATTGGAAATAGTAAACTGGAAAC
The DNA here is from genome assembly GCA_958402495.1 of uncultured Clostridiaceae bacterium. Lineage (GTDB taxonomy): Bacteria > Bacillota > Clostridia > TANB77 > CAG-508 > UMGS1663. The sequence goes on along the minus strand of CATXTS010000022.1, from coordinate 9,117 downwards.
TTGAAAAAAATTCACTAATTTCAGGCGAAAGTTCACAAAGTGTACTTGATTTTTACGAAATATTTGGAATTTTGTTCACTAAGTGAATGTGAAAAAAGTAAAGAATTTTCAAGTACACCAAGTGAACTTGAAATTTTAAATCATACTATTTTTAGTTCACTTGGTGTACTTATAAAATTATATTAAAAATAGAAAAGAGGGAAATAAAAAGGAAATTGATTTTATAAAAACACGATAATATAATAATAGCATGAAAAAGAAAGATAAAGACCTCTATCTTACAAAAATCTTACAAGAAGTTTACCATTTCAATAAGACTTCTCTTAGAAAACTATTGTAGAATGCGGCTAGAGGTGGTAAAATGAATGTAAATTAGGGAGGAAAACAAAATGGCTAAAATACTAGTGGTGGAAGATGAAGAAAATATTTCTAAATTGATAGGGGATACATTAAGTTTAGGAAACTATGAAGTAGACTATGCCTTTGATGGGGAAGCAGCCTTAGATAAAATTAGAAGTCATGTCTATGATTTAATTCTATTAGATATCATGTTACCAAAATTAGATGGATTTGGTGTAATCGAATCGATTAAAGATAAAACACCAGTGATTTTCTTATCAGCGAAAAATGATGTGGCTAGTATAGTAAAAGGGCTAAAGAATGGTGGACAAGATTATATGACTAAGCCATTTGAACCTTTAGAGTTGCTAGCTAGAATAGAATTACGATTAGATAAGAAAAAAGAAGAAGAGCGTTATAAACAAATTTGTATTCATAAAAAAGAAAGATTGGTGTATTTACAAGGAAAACCTGTAGAATTAACACCAAAGGAATATGAATTATTGGTATTGTTAGTAGAAAATGTAGATAAAGCATTAACCAGAGATGAGATTTTAGATAAAGTTTGGAATATTAATGCAGAAATTGAAACGAGAACGGTGGATTACCATATTCAACAGTTAAGAAGAAAGTTAGAATTAAAAGAAGATATTATTACGGTTAATAAAGTAGGCTATCGTTTGAGAGGAGAAAATGCATGAAATTCAACCAAAAGATTTTTTTAATGTCTTTTGTTTTAGTAACGATTGCTATTTATGTTATTGGCTACTTTATGATACAAAACAGTTATAAAAGTAGTTTAGATGCACAAATTCAAGAGAGTATCAATCAAATTAACCGTATTTATGATGAAATACAGTTAAATGGTGAAGTAGTCATTACAGATATTGGTAATCGTTACAGAAAGACAGATATCAAATTGGAGATTTCACAAACAGATAAAATCTTGTATACCAATATGGTAGATTTACAAGAAGAGATAAAAAGTAAAGTGACACCTAAAGAAGGACAAGTGAGTACCTATATAGAGAATCATATGTTATATGTGTGTTCCAAAACACAGATATATACCATTTTAATGAGAATAGATTTGAATCCTATTTTTGAAGCCAGAGAAGAGCAAATTGATTTCTTTATTAGAATTAGTACCATTTGTTCTTTGATTATTTCTATTACACTTTATATAGGTGTTAGTATGATTACAAGAAAAATAAAAATTTTAAAACAGGCTGCTAATGAAATTTTAAAGGGAAATTACCATATTAAAGTAAAAAACTTGGGAAATGATGAATTTGGCACATTTGCAAAAACATTTAATGAGATGACTAGTTCTGTAAATGAAAATGTAAAGCATATTACGAATATTTCTGAGAATAGAAAGAATTTTATAGGGGATTTAACCCATGAGATACGAACCCCTTTAACTTCCATTATTGGTTATTCTAGTTTGTTAAAAAGTGGTAAGGTGCAGGATAATAAGACCATCATAGATTATGCTAGAAGAATTAATGAAGAAGGAAACTATATGAAAAAAATGAGTGACCAACTAATGAATTTACTTTTGTTAGAAAATGGGCAGGTTTGCTTAAAGAAAATAAATTTGTCTAAGACAGTACTATCTATTTTAGAAGAACTTTCTTTGGCTTTCCCCAAGTTAATTATAAAGCACCAAATAGAACCTAATATATGGATTCTATCAGATGAAGTATTACTAAAGTCATTGATACAAAATCTAGTAAAAAATGCCATGCAAGCTTATAATGAAAATGAACTGCAAGAGTATTATGGGAAGATGATAGTCTGGGTAATACTATACCCAGATGCTACCATGCAAATTATCGATAGAGGAAAAGGAATTCCACAAGAAGAACTAGAAAAAATTAGAGAGCCATTTTATACTTTGAAAAAAGATAGAAATAGAGAGTTTTCTGGTATGGGATTGGGATTATCTTTATGCTTGAAAATTATAGAGTTACACCATGGAGATTTACAAATACAAAGTAAAGTAGGAGAAGGAACAGGTATTACTTTTAGTTTAGGAGAGAAAATAGATGAAGAAGAGGATTAAAAAATTACTTACCTTTATAGGACTTTTACTAGTGATTGTGCTGGTATATATTTTCTTTATTACCAGTATTCGTAAGTGGATTCCTACTTATGAAAATAAAGTAGAGACGTTTGATAATCAAGAACAGATAGATAAAGAAGATATTACCAATACGCATGTGGAAATTTATTGGAAGTTATTTGCATCAAATGGAATGGCTGAAACATTAACCGATGAGCAAGAAAACCAACAATTAAGTAATACAATAGTGCAAGCTATTCAAGCATATGCAGAAAAAGAAAAAATCAATGGTGAACTACAATCAGATAGAAGGATAAATACGTTAAGAGAAAAGATTCCAAGTTCCCATTATGGAAATGTTATTTCTTTATATTATAGAGAGATTAGAAAAAGCCGTTATGAATATAAGATTATCTATTCAGAGAACTTAAGAAATATTAGTTTGACTATGCACCAATATTCACAAGCAAGCAATTATGTACGAAATGAAATGAGTATAGGAGAAGATAAGGAAAAGGAAGAAGATAAAGAAAAGGAAGCAGAGAAGAAGGAACAAATGCTTCAAACTGTTACACAAGCAATTACAGAAATGAAAATACCGTTAGATAGTCCTTTTAAGCCAGTGAGTATTTATTTACCAGAATACCAGCTTCCAAATCTTTATTTAATAGAAGATGAGGAAAACCATTTGTCTATTTTATTTGATGCCAGTGATAAAAGAATTATGACTCTAACATTGGGCTTTGTAGGTATCGAAGAAGCCATTGAAGAACAAAGTAAGTTATTTCAGGAAAATAGAGAAGCTACCTCCCTAGCAAGATAAATAAAACCACCACCTCCTAAAAAGGATATGGTGAAAAATAATGGAAAAATATAAAGAAGCGTATGAACGTTTTTTAAAAAATCACCCACTATGCGATTTTCAACAATCAATCGCCTGGGGAAATTTAAAAGTAGATTGGAAAAATGAACTCATTTTAATATATAATGACAAAAAAGAAATCATTGCCTCTATGAGTGTTCTAATTCGAAAGATACCACTGTTTGGTAATTTAATGTATGTACCTAGAGGGCCTGTGGGAGATATACAAGATAAGAATATCTTAGAACAGTTGACTTATCAGGTAAGAAAGTTAGCTAAAACCTATAAAGCTTTTGTCATTAAAATAGAACCAAATGTAGAAAAAAGTAATCAGGCTTTTACGATAATGGCTAAAGATTTAGGTTATCACATTTATAGTGATGCCATGAATTTTAAGCAAGAAATACAAGCCAGACATAATTTTCGATTATTTATGAAACATAGGACGAAAGAAGAAGTTTTTCAGTCTTTTAGTAGCAAAACGAGATATAATATTCGTTTAGCACAAAGAAAAGGCGTTAAAATTCAAGACTTTGGAGAAGAAGGACTAGATACTTTTTATACATTACTAGAGGAAACTGGAAGAAGAGATGGTTTTCGTGTTCGAAAAAAGGAATACTTTGAAAGATTGTATCAGGTATTTCCAAGAGAGAATTTACAATTAAAAATAGCATATTATGAAGGCAAGCCTATCGCAGGTATCCTATTAATGTTATATGGTAAAAAAATGTGGTATTTATATGGGGCTAGTAGTAATTTATATAGAAATACCATGCCCAATTATTTATTACAATGGGAAGCAATTCAACTGGCTGTCCAGAAAGATTTTGATATTTATGATTTTCGTGGAGTATCCTTTCAGGAAAATGGAGAAGCAGATGGTTTGTTTCATTTCAAGAAAAGTTTTGGAACAGAGTTAGTGGAATTAATTGGTGAGATTTATATTCCCTTTAAGCCAATACGTTATAAATTATATCAATTAGCGGAAAAGGTGTTCCGAAATTTACGTGATTTTGTTTATAAAAGAAAAATAAGAGCAGGGAAAGAGGAAAACAAAAACTTGCTTAATAAAAGGGCATATGCTATAATCAAAACATGAAAGTAAGACACAAAAGGATTCTATACAACAAAGAATCCTTTTTTTATGTTTTTAAAGGGTGAAAAAAGGAGATAAAAAGTGTTAGCAAAGAAATTAGCATATGGAGATACCATAGGTGTGGTTGGTGTATCCAATAGTATGGAATTAGAAGGTAAGTATGAGCAGTTTTATAAAGCAGAAGAATTTTTTATAAAAAAAGGGTTTAAAGTAAAAAAAGGAAAATATGTATTAGAAAATCATTATGGGTCAGCTGGAACGATAGAACAAAAAAGAGAATATTTTATGGATATGATAAAAGATAAGCAGGTAAAGGCAATTATTTGTTTAGACGGAGGAGAAACTTGTAATACCTTTATAGAGTCTTTAGATTATGAAGTGATAAAAGAAAATCCGAAAATAATTGTGGGATATAGTGACATAACTGTATTATTACAGACAATTTATAAAATGACAGGGCTTATTACTTTTCATGGACCAAATTTTGTAAATTATGGGGAAGAATTTGCTGATGAAAATTTCGAGGAATTTAAACAAGTATTCATGCATAAACAAATAGAAAAATTATATAGAGGCAACAAACAAGTTGTAAGAGGTGGTAATGTAGAGGGAAAATCCATAGGAACTAATTTAGGAAGTATGATGTATTTATTAGGAACTCCTTTTTTCCCAGGTATGCAAGACAAAGTATTATTTATAGAAAGCTATATTACTTCTCCGAATGAATGTAAGAGAAGATTTACACAATTAAGGCAATGTGGAGTTTTTGATAAAATTAAAGGTGTGGTAATTGGTTATAACTATGATTTACAAAAAGATAAAATAGAATATCCACAAATGGAAGATATTTTATTGCAGTATACTAAAAATTATCATTTTCCGATTATAAAATGTAATGATTTTGGACATCAAATTGCAAATTCTATTATTCCTATAGGTGTAAGCACTTTTATAAATAGTAATGAAAATAAGATAGAAATTGTAGAGGCATTTTTAGAGGATTAAGTTTCTTTTAGAAGTATGTTTGAAAAAAGAGGAGAATAAAATGCAAGAGTGAGAATTAGAAAAAGGAAATAATTATTGAGAGGTACTTAATAAAAACAAAGAAGCAATGAATTTTTGGAAAAATGTTATTACAGAAAATTATACACGAGTAAAGGTAACTGCCCTACAAGATATAGAAGAAGATTGGACAGTTTATAATTTTAGTAGAAAAATGTTATACAAGAACCATATAAAAATGTAGAGAAGAAATAGATTATCAATAAAGTGATTATAAAAGAAAAATGGAGAGAGATTTAATGAAAGAATTAATAGAAAGTTTACAACAGAATGGAAAAGTAATAATTAAAGATAAAGAATATAAGGTAAAATCGAAAGTGTGGTATACTTTAGAAGAGGATAATACAGCATCTTATGTGAAGTGTCAATTGAGTGATAATAAGATTTTAGTAATCATACCAGAGGATAAGCTTATCTATGTAGGAAATATAATTCCGGATATGGTTTATGAAAGATTGGAGGAAAATAAGGTAAAATATGAAGGTGAACTTTTTGATAAAACTGGAGAAGGTCATCAATTTATAGTACAGATAGTATTTGGAAATCAAGAGGAAGTGGAAGGAAAATGTATATTTGAAGATTATGAGTCAGAGCATCATATTATTAGTTTAGGATTGCTAGATAATAAGGAAAGAGCAGATGTATATGCAGAGATAATAGATATATCAGAAATTCAATTTTAAGTATAGCAATGCCATATGATATAGGAGAAGATAGATAATTATGGAAGCAATCATGTTTAAAAAGATAGAAGAAACAGATAGAAAGCAAGTACTTACTTTAATGAAAACGGTTATAGAAGGACTTGAAAGACCAGAATTTTATATGCAAGATACACCAGAAAATATAGAGAACATGTTTGAAGAAGATTTCATATATAGCTATGGTGCATATGAGAAGGAGAAGCTAGTAGGAATGACACAGCTATATGTAGACCAGCAAGATTTAAAACGTTATAAAGTGTTATTTGGACTAGAAAATGAACAAGTCTGTGAATTAGGGAGTGCTCTAGTTTTAAAAGCATATAGGAATCAAGGGATTTTGCAAAACTTAATTAATAGACAAATACAAGTAGCAAAAGAAAAGAAATTTACATATATGATAGCCACTGTCCATCCAGAAAACGTACCAAGTTATACAGCTTTAGAAAAATGTGCATTTTATTTAAAAGGGCATGCTATCATAGAAAATCAATATGATAGAAATTTATATGTTATAAAATTATAAAAAAATGAAAAAAGTACTTGACTCTCCCCTTAGAGGATGCCATAAACTAGATTTGTAAGGAAGTGATTTTGATGTATAGAATTGGAGAATTCTCAAAGTTAGGAAAGGTAACGATTAAAACTCTACGTTATTATGAAAAGGAAAAATTGTTAATCCCTTCTTTTGTCGACGAAGAAACGGGATATCGTTTTTATGAAACACAGCAATTGCTACTTTTAAACAGAATTATCTCTCTAAGACAAATCGGTTTATCCATTGAAAATATTAGACAAATTTTAAAAGGTGCCGATATGAAACAAATTTTGAGTTACCGAAAAGCAGAATTGGAATCCGAAATGGCTATTTCAAAAGATCAACTTTCTAGAATTGAATATTTATTAATCGAAGAGGAGGAAGATGAAAGAATGTATGAGGTAACAAACAAAGAATTACCAAGTTATTATGTGTACTATAAAGAAGGTATCATACCAGACTATAGTGCTATAACCCAGTTTATTTTAACATCTGCTGAGGAGTGTTTAGCTGCAAACCCTGGTCTAAAATGTATAGAGCCAGATTATTGTTTTATTAACTATTTAGATGGAGAGTATAAGGAAAAGAATGTGCATATTCGTTATGCACAAGCCGTAGAAAAGATGGGAAAAGAAACAAAAACCATTCATTTCCAAAAACTAGAACCTGTACAAGCGGTATGTATTTATCATAAGGGAGCATATCAAAATTTATCAAAAGCTTATGGATATATTATGAAGTGGATTGAAGAAAACAATTACGAGATAATAGAATCACCAAGAGAAAGATATATTGATGGTATGTGGAACAAAGAGAATGTAGACGAGTGGTTAACAGAAATACAAGTACCGGTTAGAAGAAAATAAAAAAATTTATAAAATGAAAAATAGCACATAAATAAGACATGCATTTGTCTTATTTATGTGCTATACTCTTTTTAGGAGGAAAATACATGCAAAATAATCGATTATTTGAAATGGTTTATTTATTATTAGAAAGAAAAACGATGACGGCTAAAGAATTAGCCGATAGATTTGAAGTTTCTACTAGAACCATTTATAGAGATGTAGAAACACTAAGTAATAGTCATATTCCTATTTACTGTAGTAAAGGAAAAGGTGGAGGTATTCATCTATTAGAAGATTTTGTTTTAGATAAATCTTTACTTTCTGAGACAGAACAAAATCAGATTCTATTTGCCTTACAAAGTTTAGAAAAGTTAAAGGTAGCCGATTCTAGTATTTTAGATAAAATGCATAGGCTATTTCGAAAGGAAGCAAAAGACTGGATTCAAATTGATTTTTCTAATTGGGGAACTAGTAAAGAAATAGAAAACACTTTTGATACAATTAAACAAGCTATTTTAGATAATCAAGTGATACAATTTACTTACTACAATACTTATGGACAAAAAAAGATACGAAGAGTCGAACCTATCCAAATTTGGTTTAAAGATAAATCATGGTATTTGAAAGCATATTGTAGAGAAAAAGAGGATTTCCGTATTTTTAAGATAACTAGAATGAAGCATATAATGAAGCTAAATGAAACTTTTGAAAGAAGCTTGCCAGAACAAAAAGAAGAGGAAGAATGGAAAATAGAATCAGTAACATTAGAATTAAAAATAGATAAGAAAATGGCCTATCGCGTATATGATGAATTTGAAGAATCGCAAATAGAAGTCTTAGAAAGCGGTGATTTCTATGTGAAGGTAACCTATCCTAAAAATGATTGGATATATGGTTATTTGCTTTCTTTTGGAGAAGATATACAGGTTATAAAACCAGTTACTATTAAACAAGAATTGCAACAAACTTTGCGAAAAATGTTAGATAATTATTCTAAATAAGACAGATAGTTGTCATATTTCATAAGATACAATACCTAAAAAGGAGGAAAATTATGAAATATGAATTGGTAAATTTAGAAGAAAGATTGGTAGAAGGGATAGGGGTAAAAACTACTAATCAAAATGGGCAAGCAGTGCAGGATATTGGGGCTTTATGGCAACGCTTTTTTGGACAAGGGATATATGGACAAATAGAGAATAAAATAAATGATAGAACAATAGGTTTATATACAGATTACGAAGGAGATTATACGCAGCCCTATATGTTTATGACTGGTGTAGAAGTAAGTCGCTTTTCAGAAGAATTAGCAGAAAGAATGACAACAATAATTCCGGAAGGAACCTATGCTAAGTTTGTAATAACAGGGGAAAATGCACAAGAAGCAGTAGGAAGTTTATGGGGTGAAATTTGGCAGATGCATTTACCTAGAAGTTATGTTTGTGATTTTGAAGAATATGCAGGCATGAATCAAGAAGGAAAGGTAAACAAAATTTATGTATATATTGGTTTAAAGAGCGAAAAATCAATAAAAGGAGGAAGCGGTAGTGGAAAAGATGGATTATAAAAAAGAATATAAAGACTTATATTTGCCTAAAACAAC